>NZ_JBHVJT010000009.1:36966-140906 GCF_042798815.1 Kitasatospora sp. NPDC057738
CCTAGTCACGAGTCCGGGAAACGACCCCCCTCTGTGTTTCCACCCCCCCTTCCGTTCCTTTAGTTCCGCCCCCCCTGGAGCCCCCCCCCCACGGCTGGGCGGGGGCGCGGGCGCGGCACGGGCGCGGCACGGGCGGGGCCCGTCATGGGCACGGGGTGTCGCGGGCGCGAGGCGTCACGGGCGCGGGGCGTAGCCGATCCGGAAGGTGGCGGCGTCCAGTCGCTCCGGGGTGAGCCGGACGTCGGTCAGCCGCTCGGCGAGTGCGAACGCGGCCTCGGTGTGCTGCGCGTACTCCTCCGTCTCCAGGTCGAAACCACAGGCGGTCAGCAACTCGGGGATGCCGCGGGCTTCGGCGTCCGAGCCGTCCCGCTGGCCGGGGAAGAGCGGCTCGAAGTGCAGTCGCCGGACGCCGTGTTCCCACCAGTGGAAGTGGTCCACGGCGTTGACGTTGCGGAAGTGCGAGACCAGCCGGGTGCCCTCGCCGAGCCGCGGGATCACCGTGTCCAGGGTGCCGAGGTAGCCGTTCGGCTCGATCGCGAGGGCCCAGCCGTCGAGTTCGGTGACCGCGACGAGCAGCCGGTCCTCGGCAGGGTCGAACAGCGCCCCGTCCCCCTCGTCCCCGCCGGCCCCTTCCTCGTACTCCTCGTCCTCGTCCTCGTCGTCGTCCTCGTCCGCTCCGTCCTGGTAGGCGTCCCAGCGGGCCATAACCGCCGTCAGGCCGACGGCGTCGCTCGCCGGCAGCGCGTCGAAGCGGCGCAGCAGCTCGTCGGCCGCGAGGCCCTGGACCTGGGTGAGGCAGTAGGCCTCGCCCAGGTCGGGGTAGCGGTCCTCGAACCAGGTGTAGTCGGTGGCGTGTGCGGTCATGACGGCGATGCTGTCAGACGCCTCGGACAGCGCTCGCCCGGGGCCGTCAGAGCCAGACCGGTTCGTCCGTCCCCCAGCGCCCCGGCGGGCGCGACCAGTCGGCGGGCGCCCCCTCGTACCCGATCGGCGGCAGGGCGTGGCGCAGCCGCCCGTACGCGGAGTCGGTCTCGACCAGCCACCGGGAGGGGTCGTACGGCTCGGGCGAGGCCCCCTGCGGGGTTTCCGGTTCGATGCCGTGCAGCAGCCAGGAGGCCGTGCCGGCGAGGGAGAAGCGCAGGTGGCGGCCGCCGGGGCGGCGGGTGCGCTGGTCGGTGAGGGCGCGCAGGACGGCGGCGGCGATGAGGTAGCCGGTGCCGTGGTCGAGGGCCTGGGCGGGCAGCACGCCGGGACGGCTGCCGGGGGTGGCCTCGTGCCCGGAGCCGGAGCCGGAGCCGGATGCTGAGTCCGAGGCGGCGGTGGCGGACTCGTGGGCGGCGATGCCGACGCCCGCCTGGACCAGGCTGTCGAAGCCGCGCCGTCCGGCCCAGGGGCCGGTCCAGCCCCAGGCGCAGAGCTGGACAAGGATCAGGTCCGGGCGGCGGGCGAACAGCGCGTCGGGGCCGAGGCCGTGGGCGTCCAGGGCGCCGGGGCGGTAGGCCGTGACGACGACGTCGGCGGTGGCGAGCAGCTCCTCGAAGACCTCACGGTCGGCCGGCACGGCGAGGTCGAGCCTGGTTGAGCGCTTGCCGAAGCCGGTGTCGGCGTGGGCGTCGTCGACCTCCGGCAGGCGGGGCGAGTCGACGCGCAGGACGTCGGCACCGAGCAGGGCGAGGGTGCGGGTGGCGACCGGCCCGGCGATCACCCGGGTGAGGTCGAGGACCCGGACCCCGGCGGCGGGCCGGTCCACGGGGGCCTCGCCGAGCGGACGGACCGGCGCGGTCCTGGCGGCGGCACCGATGTCCCCGTGCTCCACGAGGGGGTGCACGGCCGGGCTCACCGGCGCGACGGCAACCGCGAGCGCTCCCGCCTCGTACGCGCGCTCCTGGATCCGCTCGGCCGGCAGTCCACCGAGCGTCTCGGCGAGCTGCTCGGGCCCGGCATCGGCGGCGAGGCCGAGCGCGGAGAGCAGCCGGGTGCGGTGGTGCGGGTAGTTGGCGTGGGTGCGCACCCAGCCGTCGGCGGTGCGCCAGAAGCCGGAATGCGGGGCGAAGGTGACGGGCGTACGGCCGTCGACCGTCAGATGCCGCTCGCTGACGAAGGCGGTGGCGACCGCGCCCTGGTCGACCCGGACCGCGGGGACGGCCGGGACCGCCGGGGCGACCGGGACCGCCGCGCCGCCGCGGTGGGCGGCGAGCTCGGCGGCGGCCAGCGAGCAGACCGCCACGGTCGCACGGGCGAGCCGGCGCACCGGCAGACCGGAGGGCAGGACGTCGTCCGGCCCGTGGAAGGTCACCCGTTCCAGCAGTTCGGGCGGTCCGCCGAGAGCCTCCCAGGCATGGGCCGTGGGGCCGTCGACGGCACCGGGGGTTCCGGTGGTTCCCGTGGGTTCCGTGGGTTCCGTGGGCCCTGTGGGTTCCGTGGGTCTGGTGGATCCCATGGTTCCAGTGGGTCCGGTGGTTCCTGTTGGCAGCGGACGATCGGTCATGCCCCGCATTGTGCTCCGGTTTTCAGGCGGTCGCCGTGACGCCCGCCACCAACATCAGCAGGACCGCCGAGACCACGGTCATCCGGCGGGCCGCCTGCGGGGTGCCGCCGAACCGGCCGCCGAGCCGTCCACTGGCGTGCGCGACCAGCCCGTACACCACCGCGCAGGCCAGCACGTTGAGCGAGCCGAGCGCGAGCACCTGCCCGCCGACCGGCAGTGCGGCGCCCGGATCGACGAACTGCGGCACCAGGGAGAGGTAGAGCAGCAGGCCCTTGGGGTTGAGCAGCGCGGTCAGCATGCTCTGGCGCAGCACCGTCGCGGTGGGCTGCGGCTTGGGCGCGGCCAGGGCGGCGGCGCCCCCGCCCTTGCGCAGCGCCAGCAGCATCATGACGGCCAGCACCAGCAGGTAGGCGGCGCCGGTGAGGCGCAGCACCGGCAGGGCGGCCGGGACGGCGCGCAGCGCGGCGGCCAGGCCGGCGCTGGAGAGCAGGGTGTGGACGGCGTACCCGGCGCAGACCCCGCCGACCGCGATCAGCGCGGCGCGGCGTCCCTGGCCGAGGCCTCGGGCGGCGATGTAGAGCCAGTCGGGGCCCGGGGTGCAGACCAGCAGCAGGTCGACTCCGAGGAAGAGGAGGAGGGCGTGGGTGTCCATGGGCGTGGCGTGGCCTGTCGTGCTCGTCGCGGTGTGGGCCCGGTGGGTCGGCCGGGAGGTGCCCCGGCGATCGGCCGGGGTTGTTCCGGCGATCGACCGGAGGCCTCCCGGCGGTCGGCCGGAGTGCGCCGGAAGTGGGCCGGGAAGGCCCGGCGGCCGGTGCGGTCACTGAAGGTAGCCGGACGGGGCTGGCACGCGATGGCGACTTCCCGCTGGTCGGAGCCGCGTTTTGGCAGAATGTTGCGCCATGGACCGAATCGACCGCAGAATCCTCCGCGAGCTCCAGCAGGACGGGCGCCTGACCAACACCGAGCTGGCCTCCCGGGTGGACCTCACCCCCTCCCCCTGCCTGCGCAGAGTGCGCCAACTGGAGCAGGACGGCGTGATCCGCGGCTACCGGGCGGTGCTGGACGGCGCGGCGGTCGGGCGCGGATTCCAGCCCTTCGTGACGATCACCATGCGTCACGAGGACCAGGTGACGGTCGCCGAGTTCGAACGCCGGGTGGCCGAACTGCCGGAGGTGGTGGAGGCGCACCGGCTGTTCGGCGAGCCCGACTACCTGCTGCGGATCGCCGTGGCCGACATCGCCGCGTACGAGCGCTTCATCACCGACGTGCTCTCCGGCCTGCCGGGCATCGCGCAGGTCAACTCGCACCTGACGATGAAGCAGGTGAAGGCCGACCGGGGGCTGCCGGTCGGCGGGTAGGGTGCGAACCGGGGGGCCCGTGCGACCGTCCGTACGGGGCAGAGCGACGCACCGCGACATGGGGGCTGAATTGCGCGTGATCCGCCGTCTCGACCTGGGGTACTTCGTCCGGCCGGCCGCCGAGGCGGGCGGCCCGGAGCCGCGCGTGGAGCCGGTGCTCGCGTACCTGGTCCGGCGTCCGGAGGGGCTGCTGCTGTTCGACACCGGGATCGGTGGCGGCGAGCCGGAGACCGAGGCGCACTACCGCCCGGTCCGCCGCCCGCTGCCGGAGGCGCTCGCCGCGGCCGGGGTCGCCGTCGGCGACATCGACCTGGTGGTCAACTGCCACCTGCACTTCGACCACTGCGGCGGCAACCCGCTGTTCGCCGGCACCCCCGTCCTGGTCCAGGCGGAGGAGCTGGCCACCGCCCGGCGCGGCGGGTACACCATCGACGCGCTGGTCGACTTCCCCGGCGCCGAGTACCGCGAGCTCGGCGGCGAGGCCGAGGTCTGGCCGGGCGTGCGGGTGCTGCCCACACCCGGCCACACCGGGGGCCACCAGTCACTGCTGATCGACCGCCCGGGCGGCGGCCCGGTCCTGCTGGCCGGGCAGGCGTACGACTTCGCCTCCCAGTACGGGCAGGCGGTGCTCGCCCGGCGGGCGGCGCGCGAGGGCCTGGCCGCACCGCTGCCCGGGTACCGGGCCTGGCTCGACCGGATGGCGGAGCACGAGCCGCACCGCGTGCTGTTCGCGCACGACCACGCGGTCTGGGAGGCGACCGACTAGCCGGGTGCGGGAGCGCCGGCCGCCCCAGGGGGTCGGATCGATCGGAGGATTCGGGTCGAGCCGAAGGTCCAGGTCGGCCTGGAGGTCCAGGCCGACCTGACGGACGGGTCGGGGTCGCCCGGGGCTCAGAAGGTGAAGCGCAGCGAGCGGACCCGGTGGTCGAAGCTGGACGGCACGAGCTGCGGCTCGCCGACCGACCGCACCTCGGGCAGGCGGGTGAACAGCTCGCGGAACAGCGCCGTCATCTCCTGCCGGGCCAGGTGCGCGCCGAGGCAGTAGTGCGGACCGCCGCCGCCGAAGCCGAGGTGGGGGTTGGGCGTGCGCGTGATGTCGAAGGCGTCCGGGTCGGGGAAGACCTCCTCGTCGCGGTTGGCCGAGCCGTAGAACAGCGCGACCTTCTCGCCCGCGCGCAGCAGCGGCCCACCGGATCCGCCCAGTTCGTGGTCGACGGCGAGGGTCCGGTTGAACTGGATGATCGGCGTGGAGTGGCGGACCATCTCGTCCACCGCGCCGCCGAGCAGCCCGTCGAGGTCGGCGAGCAGCAGGGCGCGCTGCTCGGGATGGACGGTCAGCAGGTGCAGGCCGTGGGCCAGCGCGTTGCGGGTGGTCTCGACCCCGGCGACCAGCAGCAGGCTGAAGAAGGCGCCGAGCTCGCGTCCGGTGAGCCGACGGCCGTCCACGTCGGCGGTGACCAGCGCGGAGATCAGGTCCTCCTCCGGCCGGCGGCGGCGCCTGCGGCCGATCCCGGCGACGATGCCCTGCATCCGGGCGAGCGCCCGCAGCCCGCGCCCGGGCACCCGCAGGCGGCGGCGCAGCGGTCGGGCCACCCCGATGTCCTCGGAGGTGCGGTTGACCAGGTCGAGGATGGTGCGGCGCGACCTCTCCGGGATGCCCATCATGGTGCAGATCACCTGGAACGGGAGCTCGGCGGCGACCGCGGTCACGAAGTCCTCCGGCCGCTCCCGCTCGATCCGGTCGACCAGCTCGGTGCTGATCCGCCGGACGTCCTCCTCGACCCGGTCGAGCAGCCGCGGGGTGAACGCCCGCGAGACGATCCGGCGCAGCTGGGCGTGACGGGGATCGTCCAGGTTGACCATCGAGTCTCCGAACAGCAGCCGGACCCAGCGCGCCGGGACGGGGGTGGTCACGCCGGGACCGCTGAGGAAGACGGCGGGGGTGCGGCTGGCCTCGACCACGTCGGCGTGGCGGACCAGGGCGTGGAAGCCCCGGCCGGAGGCGCGGTCGCCGAAGAACACCGGGGCGGGGCGGCTGCGCAGCTCGGCGAAGGCGGCGGCACGGGCGGGGGCCGGCAACTGCCAGAAGCGGGCGTCGGCGAGATCTGTGGACCCGGGCGCGGCAACAGCCTCGGGCTGGGCCGGGGGCTCGGCCGCGTCCGCGGAGCCGGGCGGAGTGGAGGGCTCGGCCGAGTCGGCGGGGGCGGACGTGTCGGCGGAGTCGGCGGAGTCGGCGGCCTCCGGCGAGTCGGTCCGCTCGGCGGGGTCGGCGGGGTCGGCGGGTTCGCCGGGGGCAGCGGCCTCGGGCTGCTCGGCGGCTTCGGCCGGTTCGGCGGCCTCGTTCTGCTCGGCGGCCTCGGCGCGCTCGGCAGGTTCGGCTGGCTCAACGCGCTCGGCAGACTCGGTCGTCTCGGCGGGTGCGGCGGATTCGGCAGGTTCGGCGGTTGCGGCCGGCTCGGCGGCTTCGGTCGGCTCGGCGGGTTCCTCGGCTTCGGCCGGAGCCGCCTCGGTCGGCGCCGCCCCTCTCGGGGCCGTCGCCTGCTGCGGGACGGTCGGCTCCGTGGGGGCAGCGGACTCGGCACTGTCGGCAATGGGCGCCGAGGTATCCGTCGGGGTCTCCAAGGCCGGACCTCCCTGCTTCTGAACGACGTCGTCCCGATACGCACCGTACTGGGTGCTGCACATTAAGTGAGTATGGAATGCGCGCTGTCAAACCGCCCCGATGGTCGTACGAGTGATGGCTCGGTCCGGCGCGCCGGGCCGATGGGCCGGGTTGGGCGGCGGTCCGGGCGGCGGTCCGGCGGGCCGCGGGGCGGGCGGCCGGGCATGGTCTCACGGCACAGAACCGGCCATGACCGGAGGGTGCGGTACGGGCCGGGCAGGGCGGGTGCGACGATGAGTGCCATCGTGATGACCGACCGGATCCGCCTGCTGCGCGCCGTGGTCTTCGCCGCGCTGTGCGTAGCGATGGCCGCCACCGCGCACGTCGCCATGGCCGGGCCCGGGGTCTCGCCGAGGGTGCTGACCGGTGGGTTCGGGGCGGTCCTCGGGCTGACCTGGCTGCTCGCCGGAAAGCGGCGCGGACTCGGGGTGATCAGCCTCTGGATGGTCGTGGCGCAGACCGCGCTGCACCAGCTGTTCGAACAGGCCGGGGCGCTTTCCCGAGGGGGCGGCGGCCTCGACCGACTCGCCGCCACGGACTGGGCCGCCCTCCTGCTCTGCAACCCGGACCGGGCGCCCGGCGGGCTCTCCCCGGTCGAGCTGGCACGGATGGCCGGCATCGACCCGGACGTCCCGCCGCTCACCGGCAGCCTGCGGCCGACGGCGGGAACGCACCACGGGGCGCCGGGCCCGACGGCCGTGCACCCCGACCTGTCCAGGACGACCGGGATGGCAGGCACGACCGGCATGCCCGCAGGGCCGCACACGATGCCGGACGGAACGTTCCACGGTGACGGGTCGTACGACGCGGCGCAGGTTCTGGTCGGCGGTTCGACGCAGGGACCGGCGCACGACATGGCGCACGGGATGTCCCACGGCATGTCGCCGGGGATGACCGCCGCCCACGTGCTCGCCGCGCTGGCGTGTGCGCTCCTGCTCTGGCGCGGCGACGCGGCACTGGTCCGGCTCTTCGAGCTGCTCGGCGCGCTCGGCGCGGTGGTCGCGGGGGCCCTGCTGCTCCCGCTGCTGGCACTGTTCGCGCGCCCCTTCGGCCACCGGGCCCCGGCGCCGCCCCGCCCGGTCGACGACCGGGCCCGGCCGCCCCGGTCGGTGCTGCTCACGCATGCCGTGGTCCGGCGTGGGCCGCCGGCGTTCGCCCTCGCCTGCTGACGCGCCCGCCGCACCCCTTCTCACCCCGGCCGCCTCCCGGCCGTCGGGACTCTCGCGACGGGCAGGTCGCCCTGCCGTACGGCCAAGCCCTTGCGCCGTCGTGCCGCCAGGGCGCGGGCCCGCGTCCGCCGCCGCGCCCCCTCAGGGCCGGCGTGCCGCGCGGCTGCCCCCGGACGCCGACGGTGCCGCGCTGCGCGGTGCCGTCCCCGCCTTCCCCTCGGGACCTTCCCATGCCTCACTTCGACGGCGCACCGGCTCCGGCCGGCGCCCCCGTCCTGCCGTTCCCGCCCCTCCGGGCGCCCTGGCCGCGCCTACCGCTCGACGGCCTGCGGACCGTTCGGAGCACGATCTCCCGGCCGGTCCTCGCCGAGGCCGGCCAGCAGCCGGGCCGACCACTCGGGCGAGGGCCCGTCGGCAGCGCCCGCCCGAACCCGAGCGCGCAGCTGTTCGGCCCGGGCCAGCCACTCCCGGCAGCCGTGGCAGCGCGCGACGTGCTTGTCCAGCCGCACCTCCGGCAGGCCGCTCGGTTCGCCGTCGAGCCGGGCGGACAAAGCTGTCCGAAACTGCACGCATCTCATATGACCATCGTCCCGCACGGCCGTGATGCCGGGACCGGCCGGGTGGGGGGCCACCGTGGATGACGATCAGCTCACCGCGCTGGCACTGACCGCCCGCTCCGGACGGGCGGCCGACGTCGAGGCCTTCGTCCGGGCGACCCAGCGGGACGTCTGGCGCTTCGTCGCCCACCTGACCGACGTGCAGTCCGCCGACGACCTCGCCCAGGAGACGTTCCTGCGCGCCCTGCGCGGCCTGCCCGCGTTCGCGGGGCGCTCCTCGGCCCGGACCTGGCTGCTGTCGATCGCCCGGCGCACGGTGATCGACCGGTACCGGATGGCCGCCGCCCGGCCCCGCTGCGCGGCACTTCCGGACTGGCAGGAGGCGGCGGAGCGGCAGGGTGGCACACCGACGGCCGGGTTCGAGGACGGCATCGCGCTCGGCGATCTGCTCGACCGGGTGCCCGCCCAGCGGCGGGAGGCCTTCGTGCTGACGCAGGTGGTCGGCCTGAGCTATGCCGAGGCGGCCGAGGTCGCCGGCTGCCCCGTCGGAACGGTCCGTTCGCGAGTCGCCCGCGCCCGGGAGGAACTGGTGGCCCGCCTGCGCGCCGCCGAGGCCGGGGAGCTCGCGACCGCCTGCTGAGCGGCGGGAGGACGACGGGCCGTCGGCGGGCGGGCGGGCGGGCGGGCGAGCGAGCGAGCGAGCGGCGAACGATCGACAGCCGACGGCGAACAACCGACAGCGGACAGATGACAGCGAACAGATGACAGATTTCGAAATCTGTCATCTGTTCGCTGAAAGTTGTCACCTGCGCCGCACCTCCGCAAGAAATCCCCCAGGTGTTCGGAACCGGAGCCCCTGCGCCACCGACTGCTGTACCGGACCCCGCCGCCGAGGCGGCGTCCGGTCCGGCAGCACGGGAGACGGAGGGACTTCATGACAGTGCAACCACCCCCGACCACCCAAAATCTGACGAACCATCAGCACGAGCCGGTGGACCGCTGGAGCCTGGTGGTGGCCGCCGGCCTGCTGTCCTTCGTCGCGATGCTCGACATGAACGTGGTCAACCTCGCGCTCACCGACATCTCGGCCGGTCTGCACGTCTCCCCCGGGGTCGCCCAGTGGGCCGCCCTCGGGTACCAACTTCCGCTCGTCGCCCTGCTGTTGCCCGCCGGACGATGGCTGGACCAGGTCGGCACCCGCTCGGCCCTGCTGCTCGCCGTCGGCTGCTTCGCCCTGTGCAGCGTGCTGGCGGCCTGCGCCCCGTGGGCCGGGTGGCTGATCACGGCACGGCTGTTCCAGGGCGCCTTCGGGGCCGTGCTCTTCGTCCTGATGCCGGTGCTCGCCGCCACCTCCGTCCGGCCCGAGCTGCGCGGCCGGGCGATGAGCGTGCCCGCGACGCTCGGTCCGCTCGGCGCCGTCACCGGGCCGGTGCTCGGCGGGCTGCTGCTCGACCACCTGGGCTGGCGGGCGATCTTCCTCGTCAAGCTGCCGGTCTGCCTGGCCGCCGTCCTGATCGTGCGGCGCCACGCCCCGCGCCGCGGCGGGCTGCGACCGCCCGACCGGTCCTCGCTAGGCGACGCCGCGCTGATCGGCGCCGCCGTGGCCGCCACCCTGCTCGGGCTCACCCTGGCCCCGCGGACGCCGCTGTGGCTGCTGCTCGCCCTGCCCGCCGTACCGCTGGTGCTGCTCTGGCTTCGCCGCCCGGGCGGCCGGCCGGTGGCCGAGGTACTTCGGGCCGCCGGGACCGCCGGCGCCAACGCCTCGGTGCTGGCCCTCGCCGCCGGATTCGCGGCCTGCCACTACCTGCTCGCCCAGCACCTGCGCGGACCCCGGGGCGAGAGCGCCACCGCCACCGCACTCACCATGCTGGCGTTCCCGCTCGGCATGGTGCTGGCCGGCCGGGTCGGCGGCCGGCTGGCCGACCGCTGGGGCGCCCGCCCGACCGCGCTCACCGGTGCCGCCGTCACCGCCCTCGGCCTGGCCCTGCTCGCCCCGCTGGACCCGAGCTGGTCCGCCCTCGACATCGCCGCGCGACTCGCCCTCGCCGGCGCCGGGATGGGCCTCAACGGCGGCCCCACCCAGGCCCTGGTGATGTCCGCCTCCCCGCCCGGGAAGCTCGCCACCGCCGGCTCCGCCGTCCAACTCGCCCGCAGCCTCGGCTTCGCGCTCGGCCCGGCCCTCGGCACCGCCGCCGCGCTCGCCGCGCCCCACGACACCACCGGGACGCGCGCCGGGATCGCCCTGGCCGCCATGGTCGCGGCCACCGCCGTCGCCCTGCTCGCCCCGCACCGCCGCCCCGAGGCCTGAGCACCCCGCACCGCCCGCCCCGCATCGGCCCCCGCTCCGCCCCGCATCCACAACACGCCCCAACACACCGCATCGGCCCGCATCGCCCCGCATCGAAGGACCCCCCAGATGACCGACACGAGCCCCGCCTCGATTACCGACTCGATCACCGACACGGCCACCGCCCCGGCCGCCACCGCCGACGACGAAGCCCCGCGCTGCCCGTACGGGTACGACCGGCTCCCCTCCCCCGTCCCGCTGTACGGCCCGGCGTACAAGCGCGACCCGTACCCGCTCTACCGACGGATGCGCGAGGCCGGGCCGGTGCACCGGGTGGAGTTCCCGAGCGGCATCCACGCCTGGCTGGTCACCGGCCACCGGGCCGCCCACGCGGCCCTCAACGACCCCCGCCTTGGCAAGAACCACACCCTGGGCAACGACAATTGGCGCCGCCTCGCGTCGATCATGCCCGAGCCGCAGCACTCGCAGCTCCAGGTCCATCTGCTCCACCAGGACCCGCCCAAGCACACCTCGATGCGCCGGCTCGTGCTCGACGCCTTCGCCCCGCGCCGGGTGGAGTCGCTTCGCCCCCGGTTCCAGGAGCTGGCCGACGCGCTGGTGGACGAACTGCCGCAGTCCGGCGGCGCGGACCTGGTGGCGGGCTTCGCGGCCCACTACCCCTTCCGGGTGCTCGCCGAAGTCATCGGCCTGCCGCCTGAGTTGGCCGAGCGCTTCGACCGGGACTGGGGCAAGGTGGTCCAGCCGGTCGGCCCGCAGGACCCCGGCCGACCGGCGTACGAGGCACGGCTGCGCGGCCTCCAGACGTACATCGCCGATGTCGTCGCCCGCAAGCGCGTCGACTGTCGGGAGCCCGGCTGGGTGGCCCGGGAGGACCTGCTGGGCCGGCTCGTCCACGCCCATGACGCGGGCGAGTTGAGCCGCGCGGAGCTCGACTCGATGGTCTTCCAGCTGCTGGTCGCCGGGCAGGAGCCGGTCACCAACCAGATCACCACCATGCTGGTCACCCTGCTGCGCCGCCCCGAGCAGCTCGCCCGGCTGCGCGAGGGCGTCGACGAGCCCGACCGACTCGCCCGGGCGGTGGAGGAACTGCTGCGCCACGACGCCGCGTTCGAGCTCACCACCTGGCGGTTCTTCGCCGAGGACAGCGACCTGTTCGGCACCGTCGTCCCGGCCGGCGACTCCGTGATCGTCTCGCTCTGCGCCGCCAACCGCGACGGCGAGCAGTTCCCCGATCCCGACCGCCTCGACCTGGACCGCACCCCCAACGCCCACCTGGCCTTCGGCCACGGCATCCACTACTGCCCCGGCGCCGCACTCGCCCGGGCCGAGCTCCAGGTCGCCCTCGCCACCCTGCTCACCCGGCTGCCCGGCCTGCGCCCGGCCGAGGCGCCCGGCGACGGTCTGGCGGACCTGGCCTGGGTTCCCGCCGTCCTGGCGCGCGGAGTGAACCGGCTGCCGGTCGCCTACGACCAGCGCCGCTGACCCCCGGGCGCCTCGCACCCCCGGGGCACATCGCACCCCCGATCACACGCCCCCCGATCACGCACCCCCGATCACACACCCCGGCTCCGACCGCCCGGAGCCCGACACCTGACACCCGAAGCCGCACCGCACCACCTTCCGTGGAGGACCCCCATGCCGCCCGTCGGCACCGCCCCTGCCGCCATCACCCCTGTCACCGCCGTCTCCACCGCCACCGACCCCGCGGACCGCCCCTCGGACCGCCCCGCGGCCGAGCGGCTCGCCGCCCGCGTCCTCGGCCTGCTGCTGCCGCACCGCCGGGCCGCGGACCCGGAGCTCGACGCCCGCCCGGAGCACTTCCCGCTCCAGCTGGCCCAGTTGGCGGACTTCATCACCGCCGGCGAACCGATCGTCCTGACCCTGCCCGGCTTCCCCTGCAAGTCGCCGAACCCCGCGAAGGTGCTCGGCCACCTGCCGGACGAGGGCGAACGGCTGTCACTGACCTTCCTCGACGGGCTGTGCGCCGAGATCGGCCGTCTGTACGCGCCCGGCGCCCGGATCCTGATCTGCTCGGACGGGCACATCTTCGGCGACCTGATCGACGTCCCGGACGACCACATAGACGCCTACTCGGACGCCCTGACCGCCATGATCGCCCGCGATGGCCTGACCCGCCTCGACACCTTCGACCTGCGGGCCGTCCTCGGCGACCTCCCGTACGACGAGAAGCGCGCCCGGGTGCACGCCCGGTACGCGCCGAGCGTCGAGGAGTTGCGCGAACAGGTGCTGACCGAGGAGGAGACCCTGCGGCTCTACCGGGGCATCACCCGCTTCCTCACCGAGGACACCGTCGGCTTCACCGGCACCCGCTCCGCCCTCCAGCGGGAGTGCCGCCGCCGCGCCTACGGCGTGATCCAGCGCAGCCGCGCCTGGGGCGAGTTGATCGCCGAGCACCATCCGCGCGCCGTCCGGCTCTCCATCCACCCGCAGCCGGCCGGGGCGTCCAAGTTCGGCATCCGGCTGCTGGCGGCGGCCGACGCCTGGATCACGCCCTGGCACTCCGCTGTGCTCCACCGCGCCGGCGGCGAGCGCGAGTTGCTGCGCAGCGCGGAGGCCGCGCGGCTCGGCCGGCTGGTCCTGCGGGACGGTCGGCCGAGCCACTACGAGTGCCACTAGCAGGAGCGCCGGTACGGGCTACCGCCCCGGCACGGCCGCCTGCGCCGCTGCCGGGGACCGGTGGTCGAAGGCGATCAACGGATCGCCGGTGAGGGGGTGTTCGACCACTGCCGCCCGTACGCCGAAGACCTCGGCCAGCAGCTCGGCGGTCAGCACCTCGCGCGGTGTCCCGGAGGCCACCAGGGCGCCGCCGTGCAGGACGTGCAGCCGGTCGCAGACCGAGGCGGCGGCGTTGAGGTCGTGCAGGGCGACCAGGGTGGTGCGGCGCTGCTCCCGGAGCAGGGCGAGCAGCTCCACCTGGTGCCGGACGTCCAGATGGTTGGTCGGCTCGTCCAGCACCAGGACGTCCGGCTGCTGGGCGAGCGCCCGGGCCAGCAGCACCCGTTGCCGTTCACCGCCGGAGAGCTGGGCGAACCGTCGGTCGACGGCCTCGGCCATGCCGACCCTGGTCAGCGCCTCGGAGGTGATCCGGTGGTCCTCGGCGTCGTCGGCCGCGAAGGCCCGCTTGTACGGGGTGCGGCCCATCGCGACCACCTCGCGGACGCTCAACTCGAAGTCCCCGCCGCGCTCCTGGGGCAGTGCCCCGATGTGCCGGGCGGACTGCGCGGGCCGCAGCTCCGCGAGGTCCCGCCCGGCCAGCAGCACCCGGCCGGCGCTGGGCCGCAGGTGCCGGTAGACGGTGCGCAGCAGGCTGGACTTGCCACTGCCGTTGGGTCCGACCAGTCCGGCGATCTCCCCCTCCTCGGCGATCAGGTTGGCCCCGGCCAGCACCGTCCGGCCGGCCAGGGCGACGCTCAGGTCCTCGACGGCGATCCTCAACTGCGCTCCAGTCGTCGATCCAGCAGGTAGAGCAGGGTGGGGGCGCCGAGGACGGCGGTGACCACGCCGATCGGCAGTTCCTGGCCGTCCAGGGCGGTGCGGGCCACCGTGTCGACGACGACCAGCAGCAGCGCCCCGGTGAGCGCGGACAGCGGCAGCAGCCGCCGGTGGTCGCCGCCGACCAGCAGCCGGCACACGTGCGGCACCATCAGCCCGACGAAGCCGATCGCCCCGGAGACGGCGACCAGCACCCCGGTGAGCACACTGGTGACCACGAAGACCTCGCGGCGCAGCCGGGTGACGTCCACGCCGAGCCCGGCGGCCGTCTCGTCGCCCATCAGCATCGCGTTGAGCCCCCGGGCGCGGGCCTGGAGCAGGGCCAGTCCGAGCGCCACGGCGACGGCGGGGACGGCGAGTTGGGCCCACACGGCGCCGCCGAGGCTGCCCATCAGCCAGAACAGCACGCCCCTGGTCTGCTGCTCGTCGCGGGTCTGCAGGACCAGGTAGCTGGTGATGCCGCCGAGGAACTGGGCGATGCCGATGCCCGCGAGGACCAGCCGCAGCGGCGAGAAGCCGCCACCGCGCCGGGCCATCAGCCAGACCAGCGAGAACGCGGCGAGCGCGCCGGCGAACGCCGCCAGGGAGACGGTGAGGCCGAGCGCGCTGCCGAAGGAGAGCTGGAGCCCGAGGGTGGTGCCGAGGACGATGGCGGCGACCGCACCCAGCGAGGCGCCGGAGGAAATGCCGAGCAGGTAGGGGTCGGCGAGCGGGTTGCGGACCAGGGCCTGCACGGCGGTGCCGACCAGGCCGAGTCCGGCGCCCACCACGGCCGCCAACAGGGCGCGCGGGACGCGCAGTTGCCAGACGATGAGGTCGCGGGTGCCGGGTTCGGGGGCCCGGCCGGTGAGCCGGCGGGCGACCACCGACCAGACCTCGCCGGGCGGGACGTCCACCGAGCCGAGCGAGACGGCGACGGTCAGCGCGAGCACCAGGGCGACGGCGAGGGCGGCGGCCAGCGGCCCGGCCCGCAGGGTGCGGGCCGGGCGGGCTTCGCCGCGCTCGTTGCGAGCGATGGCCGATGTCACCGGCTACTGCCCGCTCTTAGCGGGGTCGGGGCTCTTCGCGGGGTCCGGGCTCTTCGCGGGGTCCGGGCTCTTGACGAGGTCCGGGTGGACGGTGGCGGCGATCTGCCGGACGGCCTCGGCGTTGCGCACCCCCGCGATGGTGGTCACCTCGGAGCCGAGCCGGACGAAGTGCCCCTCCTGGACGGCCTTCAGGCCCTGGGTCGCGGGGAAGCCCTTCAGGAAGGCCTCTGCCTCGTCGAAGGCCTTGCGGGTGGCCTCCTCGCTGCCCCGGTTGCGCACGGCCAGCTGGATCCAGTCGGGGTTCTTGGCGACCACGTCCTCCCAGGAGCCGGGCTTGAAGTCGGCGTCGCAGTCGGCGAACACGTTGCGCGCCCCGGCCTGGGTGATCACGGCGTTGGCGACCTGCCGGCCGCAGACCGCCACCGGCTGCTTGGTACCGGCGTCGAAGTCGAAGACGAAGTAGCTCGGCCGCTGCCCCTCCGGCACGGCGGCGAGCGCGGTGCGGACCTCGCCGAGCTGCTTCTCCATCCCGGCGACCAGTTCCTCCGCCCGCGCGGCGGTGCCGGTCACGGCGCCCAGCCGGCGGACGTCCTCCTCGATCCCGGCGAGGTCGGTGCGCGGCGCCTTGGCGGCCTTCGGCGTCCCGGCGCAGGCGGTGGAGAGCAGGTACACGTGCTGGATGCCGGCCGCCGCGTACTCCTCCTCGCTCGGCCCGGTGGCGCCACCGCCCATCATCGGCATCGCGCCGAAGGTGTCCACGTAGAGGTCGGCGCCGGAGCCGAGCAGCTTCTCCTTGGGTATGCCCTTGTCCCCGAGCACCGGCACCTTGGCGCCCTGCTCGGCGACGGCGGCGGGCAGGGTGCCCTTGCCGGGCGGGAAGCCGGTGCCGATAACCCGCTCGCCCGCGCCGAGTTGGAGCATCAGCTCCAGGCCGGCGGCGTTGCTGGTGACGATCCTGGCGGGCGCCTTGGCGATGCTGGTCTCCTTGCCCGCGCAGTCGGCGACCTTGACGGGGAAGCCACCGCCCGGGTCGTCCCGGACGGTGACGGAGGCGCTCGGCCCGCCCCCGGTCCCGCTTCCGCAGGCCGTGGCGAACAGGGCGACGGCGGCTGCGATTCCGCAGGCGACGCGAGGGCGCATGACAACTCTCTCCTGGTCGGTGACCGTGCTCGGTGACGGTGCTGGTGACCGCGCTGGTGACCGTGCTCGGTGCTTGTCGTGGGTGGTCGTGGGTGGTCGTGGGTGGGTCGTGGCTGGTCGTGCCGAAGGCCCGTACTGCGGACCCGGACCAGGTAGTCGGGCGGCCGGGCCGATGGGTTCCCCGCGATTCGCGACCGGTCGTCGTCGGCGCGCCCCCTCGCCCCGGAGCCGGACGTAGGCTGGCCGGATGGCCGCCCCCACCGTCCCGCGCGACGACCTCGACCTCCCCGTCCGGCTCGGGCCGCGTCCGCCCCGCCGGGTGGTCTCGCTGGTGCCCTCGCTGACCGAGGCGGTCGCCGCCACCGCGCCCGGGCTGCTGGTCGGCGCCACCGACTGGTGCAGCCACCCCGCCGACCTGTCCGTCACCCGGATCGGCGGCACCAAGAACCCGGACGTCCCGCGCATCCTCGCGCTCGCACCGGACGTCGTCCTCGCCAACGACGAGGAGAACCGGCGCCCCGACCTGGACGCGCTGCGGGCGGCCGGCGTCCCGGTCTGGGTCACCGACATCCGCACCCTGGACGACGCCCTCAGCTCCCTGCACCGGCTGCTGACCACCGCCTGCGGACTGCCCAGGCCGCCCTGGCTGGACGAGGCGGAGGCGGCCTGGGCCCCGGTCGGGAGCGGCGGAACTCCCGCGCTGGGCGACGGCCCGCGGACCGTCGTGCCGATCTGGCGCCGCCCGTGGATGGTCCTCGGCCGCGACACCTTCGCCGGGGACCTGCTGCGCCGCCTGGGCCTGCGGCTCGTCCACGCCGACCACCCCGAGCGCTACCCGGCCGTTCCGCTGCCCGAACTGCTCGCCTGCCGACCCGAGTTGGTCGTCCTGCCGGACGAGCCGTACCGCTTCACCGCCGAGGACGGCCCGGAGGCGTTCCCGGGCACGCCGGCGGCGCTGGTCAGCGGACGGCACCTGACCTGGTACGGCCCCTCGCTGGTGACCACCCCCGCCGTGCTGCGGCAGGCCCTCGACCACCCGTACGGTCCGGGCGGCGGAGCGGGCGCCTCGTAGGACGACCGCCACTCACCGACGGCCGCCGGTGACACCGGGCTACGAGGGTCGAGCGAGGGCGGGAGGAAAGCGCCGGCTGAGGGCGGGTGCCCCGGAACGTGACAGGGCCCGGGACGCGTGTTCGCGTCCCGGGCCCTGCGGCAGTGTGGCCTTGCCGGCTTGTTTCGTCAGCCGCGCGCGGCGGTGACGGCGGCGCCCAGCGCCTCCTTGATCCGGGGACCGAGGCGGGCGAAGCCCAGCTCCTTCATGGCCGCCCGCAGCAGTTCCTCGTCGGTCCGCTCGACGCCGTCGCCGTCCACCCACCGCACGACGGCGAGCAGCTCGTCGGCGGAGTAGGCGGTCACGGGGCGACCGGGCGTGAAGTCCGGCTTCACGGGACGGACGTCGGCCTCCGGCTCGGCGGCGGGGGCTTCGGCAGCGGCGACGGGCTCGGGCTCGGCCGCGACCTCAACGGCGGGCTCGGGCTCGGGCGCGACGGCAGGCTCCTCGGCCTCGACCACCGGCTCCGCCGCCTCCACGGCAACAGCCTCGGGCTCGGCCGCGACCTCAACGGCGGGCTCGGGCTCGGTGACCGGCTCGGGCTCGGCAGCCGCCTCGGCGACCACGGCCTCAGCCGTCTCGGCCTCGGCCTCGGCCTCGGCCTCAACGGCAGGCTCGTCCACCTCCGCGGCCGGCTCGTCGACGGTGGGCTCCACCGCGACAGCCACCGGCTCGACCTCGACCTCAGCCTCGGCCGCGACCTCGGCGGCACTCTCGGCAGTCTCGATCGCCGGCGCATCGGTCTCGGCGGCGGGCTCCTCCACCACGTTCGCCTCAGCCTCGACGACGTCGATGACCTCGGCGGTCGGCTCCTCGACGGCGGGCTCCGTCACCTCGGGCTCCGTCACGACGGGCTCAGGCTCGGTCTCGGCCACCGGCGCGACCTCGACCACGGTCTCAGCCTCGGCCGCAACCTCAGCGACCGGCTCCTCGGCCACGACCTCGGCGGCGGGCTCCTCGACCTCAACGGCCTCAACGACCTCGGCGGCCGGGTCGGCCTCCGGTTCCGTCTCCGCCGGGGTCTCGTCCACGGCCTCGGCCAGGGCGGCGGTCGCGGCCGCCACCAGGTCGTCGGCCGCCGGGGAGGGCGCCGGGAGGGTGACCACCGCGGCCTGGGCCTCCTCGTCGGCCTGCTCCGTCGCCGGCTCCTCGGCCACGACACCCGTGTCCGACGGCGTCTCCGCCTCGACCTCGGCCTCGACCTCGGCCTCTGCCTCAGCCTTGACCTCGGTCGCGGTCTCGGTCTCGACCTCAGGCTTGACCTCGGCCTCGACCTCGGCCTCTGCCTCAGCGGCCGCGGGCGCCGTGGCGGCCTCGTCGGCCTCCTCCGCCGGAGCGGTCGCCGGAGCCGGGGCCTTCTCTCCCAGCCCGTCCCGCTGCCCACCGGCCAGCGCCTGCAGGGCAGCCGCCTCGGCGTCAGCCAGGTCCGCCGACTCCTCGGTCCCGGCCTTCTCGGCCACAGCCTCCTCGGCACCGGCCTCGCCGTCGACCTCAGCAGCGGCCTCGGGAGCGACCTCGTCCGTCGCCTCGGCAGCGTCCTCGGCCTCGGGCTGCTCCTCGATCGCCGCGTCCCCCGTGGCGATGGCCTTCTCCCCGAGCCCGTCCCGCTGCCCGGCGACCAGCGCCTGGCGGGCCGTGTACGCGGCCTCGGCGGCGCGGCGGTCGGCCTTGGCTGCGGCGAGTTCGGCGAGCAGGTCGGCGAGGCCGGCCTCCTCCAGGCCGACCCGCAGGCCGCGGATGGTGGGCAGGCGGTAGAGGGTGCCCTCGTCGGCGGCGAGCCGCTCGACCAGGTCGATCAGCTCGGCGAAGGGCAGCCCGTCCAGGTCGTGGTCGGGCAGCAGGCGGGCGAGGCCGCGCAGGCCGGTGTTGATCGCCTCGAAGGCCTGGGCGGTGCGGTCGACCAGGGCGCCGTCGCCGGGCACTCGCGGGAGGGTGCCGGCCGGGGCGAGCGCGGCCCAGGCGCGGCGCTCGATCTCGGCGGAGGTGAGGGCCTCGTGCAGGTCCTCCCGGCGGATGCGGCGATCGGTGGCGAGTGCGACGGCCTGCTTGCGCAGCGAGCGGCCGCGCAGCCAGGAGAGCTTGACGCCGTTCTCGCGGCGCCAGGTGCTGTCGGCGGTGGCTGCGGCGAGGGCGCCGAGGTCGGCGTCGTACGCGGCGGGGAAGAGGGCCGTGGAGGTGCGGTGCACCCGCTGGAGCATCTCGACCAGCAGCACGGTCTTGGCGACGGTGTCGGGCTCGTCCAGCTTGACGTCGGCGGCGAGGGCGGTGACGGCCTCCCACGTCTGCTGGAGGTCGCTGCCGCGCAGTTCGGCGAGGGCCGTGGAGGCGGCGCGAGCGTCCTCGGGGGTGGCGACGGTGTCGACGGCCGCGTACCAGGCGTGGGTCTCGGCGGTGAGCGTGAAGGCCCCGAGCTCGGCGTAGCGGCCGAGGTCCTCGCGGAGGTCGGGCTCCGCGGCGGCGTCCTGGGGGTCCTTGACGTCTGCGGCGTCGGCGACGTCCGCCGGGTCGGCTGCGTCGGCGTTGCGCGAGTGAAGCACTGTCATGTGAGGTCCGGTTCTGGGCGACGACGGCGGGGCTGGCGGCGAGGGGGCGGCGGACCGGTTGCGCGGGGTCGCCCCTGAGGCGGGGCTGGGGGGCGCGCGGGCGGGCTGCCGGTTGTGGACGCCCAGAATACGGGTGCCCGTTCGAGGCTTGCACGCACCCACCGCCCCGACGGGCGGGTGTCGTGTGCCATACCGCCCGCCTGGCCGCCACTCGGGCGGTCCGCCCGGGTGGTCGGGCGTTGGTCCGGACGGGTGTCTCCGCTGCTCACGGCTCCTCCTCGCGACTCCTCCTCGCGGAACCCACCGCAGCTGTTCACCGCAGCTGTTCACTGCGGCTGTTCACTGCGGCTGTTCACCGTGGCTGTTCACCGTGGCTCCTCGCACGGCCCTCCGACAGGCGGCTCCGGCCGACGGCCGGTGCGGCCGCCGGTGCGGCCGTTGGCGCGGCCGTCGCGACGGCTGTCGGGAGGGCCCTCACGACGGCCCTCGGCCCGACGGTGGCCCCGGCGGAACCGCTCCATCGGCACCTCCCGGACGCCACGTCCCCGTACCGGGCCCGGCCGGCCGGGCGGCGGCCGGTAGCCGGCCCGGCCGAGGGCCCGCAGATCGACCGGCGCGAGGTATTCGCTGAGCGCGGTGCGGTGCCACCACGCGCCGGTTTCCCGCAGTTCGCGCCAATCGGTGAACCGGTAGAGGTAGAGGGTCGCCCGGACGTGGGTCGGCGGGGCGTCCGGGAAGGGGTTGTGGCGCAGCAGGCGCAGGGTGGCCCGGTCGCCGGACAGCAGGCGGGCGACGAAGGGGAGGAACCAGGGGCGGGCGTAGGCGGAGGAGATGCCGGCGAACCACATCAGCCAGTCGAGCCGCAGGTGGTAGGGCGCGAACTGGCGCGGGCGGCGGCGCACGTCGCCGGGCTTGCCCTTGAAGCCGTACTCGCGCCAGACGGTGTGCGGGGTGAGCACCGTCTCGTCGGTGCCCTCGACCACCACCTCCTGGCGGAACCGGTTGACACTGCCGAAGGCGCCGTAGGTGTTGACGAGGTGCAGGCGGTTGAAGGAGCGGTTCATGGCCTGGCCGCGGGAGATCATGTTGCGCACCGGCCAGTAGCTGAGCACCAGGACGGCGGCGGTCAGCGCGATCACCAGCACCTCGTACCAGACCGGGGTGCCGGGGTAGGCGCGGGCGTGGACGGGCAGGCCGAGGCGGGCCGGTTCGACGGCGGCGAGGGCGAGGGCGATGGTCAGCCAGTTGAGCCAGGCGAAGTTGCCGGACGCCACCAGCCAGAGCTGGGTGGCGATGACGGCGCAGGCCGCGCCGCTCGCGACCGGCTGCGGCAACAGCAGGCCGACCGGTACGACGAGTTGGACGAAGTGGTTGACGGCGGCCTCGACCCGGTGCAGCGGGGCGGGCAGGTGGTGGAAGAACCAGCTGAGCGGCCCGGGCATCGGCTGGGTCTCGTGGTGGTACTGGAGGCAGGTCAGGTCGCGCCAGCAGCTGTCGCCGCGCAGCTTGATCAGTCCGGCGCCGAACTCGACCCGGAAGGCCAGCCAGCGCATCAGCCACAGCACCAGGGTGGGCGGGGCGGTGTCGGCGTCGCCCAGGAAGGCGGCGAGGAAGCCTGCTTCGAGCAGCAGGGACTCCCAGCCGAAGGAGTACCAGGTCTGCCCGACGTTGACGATGGAGAGGTAGAGGGTCCAGAGCACCGCCCACAGCAGGATCGACGTCCAGAGCGGGACGGCGTCACCGAGCCCGGCCGCGACGGCTGCGGCGAGCGCGGCGCCGCTCCAGGCGACGGCGGCGAAGAACCGGTCGCTGTAGTGGAGGTGGAACAGGCCGGGCGACCGGCGGAACGGGACCCGGGCGGTGAAGCGGGGCACCGGCAGCATCCCGTCGGCGCCGATGAGCGCGCGGAACTGCCCGGCGGCGGCCAGGAATCCGATCAGGTAGAGGGCGGCGAGCAGGCGTTGGACGAGCAGCCGGCTCAGCCAGTAGTCGGGGGCGGCGAACCAGTCCATGCGGCCCATGCCTACCATCCGGTGCCCCGGGCACGGGCCCGGTCGGGGCGGCGGAGCGGGGAGGGTTCACCCGCTCGGCCCGGGCGGCGGGCCTCCGGCAGTGCCGGGCGGACACGGACGAGCACGGGAACGGCACCCGGCGGGCGCCCGGCGGGCTCCCGGCGCCGGACGGCGGGCTCCCGGCGCCGGACGGCAGCGTGACGGGGTCCTCTCCACGGGGGTGAGAGGCGCCCCGCCACGGTGGTGGACGGTCCGCACCCGGCCGGGGTTCAGACGGGCAGGCCGGGTCCGGCCCCGCCGGCGACGGCGGAGCGGCCGGGCACGGAGGCGCCGCTCTGCTGGAGCCGGTCGACGAGCAGGGCGGCCAGCGTGCCGAGCTCCTCCTCGGTGCGGGACTGGGCGGTGATGTCCATGCCGACGGTGAGGACGCCGTTGATCCGTCCGGTGAGCGCGGCCCGCAGCGGGGTGCAGGTGAAGCTGAACACCTGCCGTCCGCGTTGCGCGTCGGGACGGGCGGAATCGATCCGGACGCCGTCGAGGACGGCGGTGCGACCGGTGTGGTACGCCTCCACGACGGTCTGTTCGAGGCCGGCGGCGCCGAGCTGCGGGTAGGCGGCGCCGATCGTCCCGTAGGCCGTCGGCGCGCCGAAGGTGTCGGTGTGCTGGGCGTTGGCGTACCGGATCTCCTGGGCCGGGCCCTCGGTGAGCATGATGGGGAACGGCGAGCCGTCGAAGGCGGCGAACATCTCCTGGCGCTGGGCGAGCAGGCTGTCGCGCAGCCGGATCTCGGAGAGCAGCGCCTCGGCGAGGTGCTGGATGTCGCGCAGCCGCTCGCGCCCCCACTGCCGGGGTTCCCGGTCGAGGACGCAGACCGTGCCGATGACGGTGTTGGTGTCGTCGACGAGCGGGGCGCCGAGGTAGGCGCGGACGCCGAGTTCGTCCACCACCGGGTTCCCGGCGAACCGGGGGTAGGCGAGGATGTCATCGAGGGCGAGGGGGGAGCGCTGGGCGACGACGTGCGGGCAGAAGCCGTGGCTCAGCGGCATCTCGCGGGTGGGGAGGTCGAACGCGATGCCGCGGTCCGCCCAGGACGATCCGTCCTCGGCCCTGACATCGGTCGAACTTGGCGGAATGTAGAGCCCGCGGAACATCTGGCGTTCGTCATTGATGAAGTTGACCATCGCGATGGGAGCGCGCGTGATACTGGCTGCGAGGTGGGCGAAGCGGTCGAAGGCCTCGTCCGCGGACGGGTCGTTGAGCCCGAGGCCGCGCAGCCTGCGGGTTCGCGCGGACTCGCCGGAGGCACCCGGGAACTGGCCTTGAGTGCTCATCACATCAGTCATGGCGCACATGTAACCAGACATCAGAACAGCCGGACCGTCCCGATCGACCGTTCCTCAGCCTTGCCGATGGCCCGTCAAAACTGCACGTGAACGACCGGTCGACGGACCGTCACGGAAGCGAAGATCGATTCCCGGCCGGGGCCGGGGCGAAACCCCTCCGGACGGGGACGGGCCGAATCGCGCCAATCCAAGATCGACTCTGGGCTGCCCCGGCACCCCATACAACAATGAGCCCTGCCGAAGACACGGACGATGCCCGCCACCGGGACACCGCCCGGTGACGCATGCGCCGATCGCACCGGGGCGACCGGCCGGAACTCCCGCACACCCACCGCCCCCCGCGGGGTTGCCGGAGCGGCATCGACGGCACGAACGGAGGCACGGCACCGCACACACCGAGAGGACCGGAGCATGGCGATGGACTACTTCACCGACGACCGTCACGAGGAGCTTCGCGCCGAGGTCCGTGACTTCGCGGAGAAGGAGGTGCGTCCGCGGGTGGCCGGGATGGAGGCCGAGCGGAAGATCGAGTTCGAGCTGGCCCGGCAGATCGCCCGCCAGGGCTGGATCGGCGTGACGATCCCGCGGGAGTTCGGCGGCCTCGGCCTGGGGCACGTCGCCAAGACCGTGATCATCGAGGAGCTGGCCCGGGTCAGCGGGGCCGCCGGCTCGATCGCGCAGGCCTCCCAGCTGGGCGTGGCCAAGGTCCTCCACTACGGCTCCCAGGCCCAACGCCGCAAGTGGCTGCCGAAGTTCGCCTCCGGGGAGTGCCTGCCGACCATCGCCGTCACCGAACCGGAATCCGGCGGGCACGTGCTCGGGATGACCGGCACGGCGGTGCGCGACGGCGACGAGTACGTGCTCAACGGCCGCAAGTGGTTCGTCGGCAACTCCCACATCGGGGACGTGCACGGCGTGGTCCTGCGCACCGGCCAGGGCAGCCGGGGCCTGTCCGCCTTCCTGGTCGAGAGCGACCGGCCCGGGTTCCGCACCGGCTCCCCCGGGTCGCAGAGCGGGCTGCACGGCTTCAGCTTCGGCGAGATCCTCCTGGAGGACTGCCGCGTCCCGGCCGGCAACCGGCTCGGCCGGGAGGGACAGGGGCTGGACGTCGCCTACTCCTCCTCCACCCTCTACGGCCGGATCAACCTCGCCGCCGTCGCGCTCGGCATCCACACCGCGATCGTCGAGGACACCGTCCGGTTCGCCGGGGGACGCGTCCTGTACGGCCAGCCGCTCAGCCAACTCCCGAACATCATGCTCAAGCTGGGCGAGATGCAGTCCCGGCTGATGACCGCCAGGCTCGCCGCCTACCACGCCTCCCACCTGCTCGACCACGGCCGCGCCTGCGACGCCGAGCTGATGAACGCCAAGCTCATCAACACCGAGTACGCACTTGACTCCGCGCGCAACGCCATGGAGATCCACGCCGCCCGCGGCCTCCAGCCCGAGTTCGGCATCGAGCGCTACCTGCGGGACGCCACCCACGTCTACCCGCCGGCCGGCACCTCGGACGTCCAGCGGCTGCGGCTCGGGCAGTTCGCCTCCGGCACGTACGGCAAGCAGTGGTCGGCGGAGCTGTCCGACCTGACCAGCTGGGCCTGGAGCGAGCTCGCCGCCCAGCGGGAGGCCTCGGTGGAGAAGCCGCCGGGGAGGGGCGGACGGGTGCTGCCGATGCCACTGGCGGGCTGAGGCCCCGCCCGCCACAACGACACTTGACCTGTTCCTGGCGAATTCCCCGGGGGGCTGTCCCCGCCCTCCGGGAACCGTCGGCACCATCGGGGCGAGGGCCGCGAGCTGCGGCGATGCACCGGCGGACCCTCCGGCCCGAACCCCGTTCCGACGCCATCGGCCCATCGGGCCGGGCCAGTTGATATTGCGTCGACGCCGCCCGGGGCTGATAGCGTTCCGTGCCGTCGACGGCCGTGCTGCACCGCGCCGGAGCAGTGACAGCACGTCACCGGCTCCGGCACCCCCGGCCCCGACTCCCTGAAGCCCGGCCGCGCCGTACGGGATCGACCCCGCCGCTCGGACCCACCGGTCCGGACCGGCGTCCCGGTCCCGCGACTCGGCCCTGCAGCAAGGAATCAGATGCCAGGCATACCGGCCCCCCGCACGGGCCACCGCGCCGGCCGGTCCGGCTCGCTCCGCGGCCCGCTCCTCTCCCTCGTACTGGTCCCCGGCCTGGGCCTCGCCGCCGCCTGGGGCTACGCCGCCTACCTGCTGCGCGACTCCGGACAGCGCACCGCACTGCTGGCCGGCAGCGCGGCCGTCGCCCTGGTGCTGCTGATCAGCCTGGTCCGTGGCGTCCGGACCGCCTGGGCCCTGTCCGCGCGGCTGTCCGGCCTGCGGGCCGACACCTTCGCGCTCGCCGAGCAGGAGATCCCCGAGGTGGTCGGACGGCTGCGCGCCGGGGAGCAGGTGCCCGCCCCGGCCGTCTGGGCACCCTCCCGGCGGGCCGGCGACGACGTCCAGCAGACCTCGGAGGGCCTCGCCGCCGTCCGCCAGGCCGCGATCGCCGCCATCGTCCACCAGGCCCAGGGGCGCGAAGGGACGAAGAAGGTCTTCCTCAACATCGCCCGGCGCACCCAGATCCTGATCCACCGGCAGATCAGCATGCTGGACGCGCTCGAACGCGAGCACGAGGACCCGGAACTGCTGCGCGAACTGTTCGCGGTCGACCACCTGGCCACCCGGATGCGGCGCAACGCCGAGAACCTGGTCATCCTCGGCGGCGCCCTGCCCGCCCGGCGCTGGCGCAACGCCGTGCCCATGGTCAACGTGCTGCGCAGCGCCGTCTCGGAGACCGAGAGCTACTCCCGGGTCGTCGTCCACGGCGTGCCGCGCGTCTCGCTCGACGGGCAGGCCGTCGCCGACGTCATCCACCTGGTCGCCGAGCTGATCGAGAACGGCACCACCTTCTCCCCGCCGTACACCCAGGTGCAGGTCTCGGCTCAGGAGGTCGCGGAGGGCCTGGCGGTCGAGGTCGAGGACCGCGGGCTCGGCATGACCGAGCAGGAGTACCAGCGGTTCAACGCGTACCTGGCCGACCCGCCCGAGCTGGACGTCTCCGCGCTCGGCGACGACCTGCGGCTCGGCCTGTTCGTCGTCGCGCGCCTCGCCTCCCGGCACGAGGTCCGGGTCTCGCTGCGGCCGTCCCCGTACGGCGGCACCCGGGCGGTGGTGCTGGTGCCGTCGGCGCTGCTGGAGCAGGCCGGACACCCGGCCGCGGTGCCCGGGCTGCCGTCGGGGGCCCGGATCACCCGGGCTCCGGTGTCCGAGGGGCAGGCGGGGCAGGCGGGGCAGGCGGGGCAGGCGGGGCAGGCGGGGCAGGCGGGGCAGGCGGGGCAGGCGGGGGCCGAGGACGGCTCGGGTTCCGGTTCCGGTTCCGGCTCCGACGGCCAGTCCGGCTCCGGTTCAGGTCCCGGGCCCGGGCCCGACGGCCTCGGGCCAGGACCGTCGGACGCGGCGGCAGAGGGGCTCGGCGGGCCGCTGGGCGGGGTCCAGCAGGCTCCGGGGCCCTTCGGCCTCCCCGGGGCTCCCCCTGTCCCCTACGCCACGGACGGCCCCCGCACGGGCGCCGCAGGGCTCGGCGATGTCGCCGGTGCTGCTGGTGTCCCCGGTGCTCCCGGGGTCGCTGGTGTCGCCGGTGTCACCGGTGCCGTCCGCGCCGATGTGCCGCCCGCCAACGGGGGCTTGGCGGTCGGCGCCGAGATCCCCGGGCTGCCCGGCGCCGTGGTCGTGCCCCGGCCCGTACTGCCGCGCATGTACGACCTGTCGGGCAGCCCCACGGGGGGACACACGGCCGGACTGCCCGCCGTCAGCCGCGCCGACGGCCCGGGGACCGACCCGGGGACCGGCCCGAAGGACGACACGGGCGATGGCCCGGACCGCGGACCGAGCGCGCCCCGGGTCCTGCCGCGGCGGGCCCTCGGCGCCGGGTCGGACGTGCCCCGGGGCGAACAGTGACGACGCGGCGCACCGGACCCCTGCACGATCACCACCGGACGCCGAGCGGGCCCGCCGGGCGGCGGCTCACCCCGTTCCCGCACACGAGACCCGAAGCCGCCGGGCGGCGGCGAGGCCCCGGCCCGGGTGGCCCGCCGGCCCGAGCGAACGGGCCGATTCCGCCTCAGGCCTTGGTGTGGACCGGGTGGAGCTCGGCGAGCGACCCGACCAGGGGGGCCAGCTCGGGGACCTCGGTGGCCTCGGCCAGCGTCGCCTCCAGGGCGGCGTCGTGCACCGGCCGGGCGGCCGTCAGCAGGTCACGGCCCTCGGCCGTCAGCTCGGTGTAGATGCCGCGCCGGTCGTCCGCGCAGAGGAAGCGGCTGAGCAGGCCCCGGTCCTCCAGGCGGCTCACCAGCCGGGTCGTCGCACTGCTGCTCAGCGCCGCCGCGCGGGCCAGCTGCTGCATCCGCATGTGCCAGCCGTCCTGGCGGGAGAGCGCGTCCAGCACCGTGTACTCGACCACCGAGAGCTTGAACTCGGCCTGGAGCGCCTTCTCCAGTGCGGTGTCGATCATCCCGTGCAGCGCGGCGAGCGTCCGCCAGCCGCTGGCCCGGACCTCGGCCGCATCGTCGCGGATTCCCATGGCTCGCCCACCCTTCCGTCGCGCTGCTCGTGCCGTGTGCCGGACGAGGCCCCGTGCGAGGTCTCGTACCGGCTCTCGTACGAGGTCTCGTCCTGTGTCTTCCTACGACAAGTATGCCAGTTGGCGCGGAATACCGGTCTGTGCAAATAGTTCGACTCATACCCCGGGCGCTCTCCCCTGCCGGCCTGCCGTGGAAGTCCCCTCACCCCTCCCCGGACCAGGCCGCCGCGCACAAGGCCGTGGCCAGCTCCTCGGTGTAGGAGGCCGCCGCCAGCCAAGCGGCGGCGAAGGCCTCGTGGTCGTCCGTGACGATCCGGCCGAAGACGTCGCGCTGCCGGTTGGCAGCGCAGGCCCGCAGAGCGTCGAGGAGCTCGGCGGCCGTGGCCAGCCCGGCGGCGCGCAGCAGCGCGCGGTCGGCCGCCGCCGAGGCCTCGCTCGGGGCGAGGGCGTGCCGGCCAGTGGTGACCGTCTGCTCGACCCGGCGCCCGAGCACGTGGACGGGCGGGCCGTACGGCGCCGGGGCCGTCGGCCCGTCCGCCGGCCCACCGACCGGGCCGGGCCCCGCGAGGTCGGCGGTCTGGAGGCGTTCGAGGCCGAGATTGACCCGGCCCGCCCGGGCCGCGGGCAGGGCGAGTCGGTCCGGCGTGCCCGGGGGCGTGCCGATCGCGAGTAGGCGCAGCTCCGGACGGTCCGCGCGCTCCAATCGGCCGATCACCCACAGCCGCAGCCCGGGCGCGGTGGCGAGCAGCGCGAGGTTCGCCCGGAACGGCAGGTCGGGGTGTTCGTGCGCCGGGCGCAGGACGATCACCGGACCGCCCGAGCCTCCCGGACCGGCCTCCGCCGGATTGTCCTCTGCCGGGCTGTCCGCGGCCCCCTCGGCCGGGCCGCCCGCCGTGCAGCGCGCCAGCAGCTGCGGCGTCCCGCCCGGGCCGGTGGGGGCGGTACCCAGCAGGGTGACGTCCAGGAACAGCAGGTCGCTCCCGGCCGGGCGGCTCTCGTACGGCTGTTCCTGCGCCGCGAGCGCCCGGGCCACCTGTGCGGGAGCCGGTTCGGACCAGAGCCGGGCGGCCGGCTCCGCCGTCCACGCCGTGCCCGCCGCACGCACCGCCCGTACCGAGGCGCCGGCGCCCAGTCGGCCGCCGGTGGACCTGGTCGCGCCCTGGACGGCCAGCCCGGCCCGGCTCAACTCGCGGTGGCTGAGCGCGGCATCACCCAGGCGGACCGTCCGGTTGCCCGCCCCGACCGCCTGCGGGGCGGCGGCCGACGCGTCGTCGTGCGGCATCACCTCGGCGATCGTGCTCAGGCGCCCGTTGGCATCCACCGCCCAGCTGACCGCGCCCGCGTGCGTCGCCGTCAGCACCGGCTCGGCGAACAGGCCGTAGAGCCGCAGGCCCCCCTCTTCCCGGTAGGCCTGGCGCGCGGTGCCGCGCAACTCGGCAATCGGGGCGACGCCGGCGGCCAGGGCGGTGGTGAGGCCGAGCAGTTCGCGCTGGCCCGCCACCAGATCCACCAGGCGGTGGTCCGGCGCGCCGGAACGCGCTGCCCGGACCCTCGTCGCGACGGTGACCGCCGCCGAGGCCGGGCGGTGCAGGCCCGCGAGGCGTGCCCGGTGGGCGGCGCGCAGCAGCTCGGCCTGGGAGACGGCGCCCGCCCCGCTCACCCCGGCGGCCAGGACGGCGGCCGCGGCCGCGTGGAGGTGGCGGACGGCGGCGAGTTCGACGGTGGTGAGCGGGGCGGGGGCTGGCCAGTCGGCCGGCGCCCCGGGGGTTTCCGGGGCTCCTTCCCGGCCTTCCGCGGCCATCGACCCGGTGCCGCCGTCGGGCGCGGGTCCGGCCCCGGCCACGGCCACGGCCACGGGCCCGGCCTCGGTCTCGGGATCGAGCTCGACCTCAGGCTCGGGCTCGGCCTCGGCGAGCGGGCAGAGGGTGACGGCGGCGGCCCGGTGCACGCAGGCCGGGGCCAGCAGGCAGCCGCAGCGGACGCCGGCCTCCACCACGACCACCCCACCCGGGGCGTGCAGCACCAGCAGCGTCTCCTCGTCCACCTCCACCCGCCACTCGTCGCCCTCCCGGGCCACCGGCCGCTCCGCCAGCTTCGCCGCCGCACCGTCCAGCCGCTTCTGCAGCCGGGCGCTCAGCCCTGCCACCACCTCGGCGACCACCTCGGGCCGCACGCCCGGCCAGTCGCTCGTCCGTGCCGTCGCGCTCATCGCACCTTCTCCCCCACCCAGCGGGCCAGTTCCAGCGGGCTCAACGCCGCCACGGGCATTCCGGCCGCGACCAGTTGGCCCGCGACCGCCTTCGAGTAGCGGGCCGTCCCGGTGTCGTCCAGCGCCGCGCAGCCGAGCAGGTGCACGCCGGAGTCCACCAGCGCCCGGGTCTGGGCCAGCAGCCCGCCGATCGGCCCGCCCTCCTCGAAGTCGCTGACCACCGCGATCAGCGTGCGGGACGGCACCGTCACCAGTTCCCGCGCGTAGCGCAGCCCGCTCGCGATGCTGGTGCCGCCGCCGACCCTCACCTCCAGCAGCAGGCTCAGCGGGTCGTCCACCCGTGCCGTGAGGTCCAGGACCTCGGTGGAGAAGGCCACGAAGTGGGTGCTCAGCGAGGGCACCCCGGCCAGGATCGAGGCCGTCAGTGCGGCCCACACCGTGGAGGCCTCCATCGACCCGGAGACGTCCACGACCAGGATCAGCCGCCAGTCGTTGGCCTGCCGCGCCCTGGTCCGGAAGACCGGGCGCTCGGGCACGATCAGGGTGCCGCCGTCCGGCCCGGGCCGGGCGGTGGCGAGGTTGGCCCGGATGGTCCGGTCCAGGTCCAGCCCGCCGCCCGGGCGGCGGGACGGGCGCGGCACGGCGATCCCGGTCAGCGCCGGGCGCAGCCTGGTGGCCAGCTCCCGGTTCAGCTCGTCCACCAGCCGCCGCACCAGCGGGCGCAGCCGGGCCACCCGGGCCTCGGGCAGACCGCCCGCGTGGTCCAGCACGGTGCGCAGCAGCTCGACGGAGGGGCGGACGGCGGCGGGGTCGATCGTCTCCAGGACGTCGGTACGGCCCTGGGCGACAGCGGCGGCCAGCACCTCCTCGCGCACGCCGGGGCCGAACAGCGACTCCAGCTCCTCGGCCCACTCCCGCACGCCGGGGTACGGGGCCTCGCGGCCTCCCCTGCCGCCCCGGCTGTCCAGGCCCGGGCCGGAGCCCTCGCCGTGGCCGGTGCCGTACAACTCGTCCAGGGCCGTGGCGAGTCGGGCACCGCGACCGGTCAGGCCGCCGTCGCCGGGGCGGCCGAGGAGCAGCCGCCAGCGCTCGGCGGGGGCGAGGGCGCGCGGCGTGGTGGTTGTGGTCGTAACGGCCGCGGCGGTCGTGGAAATCGTGGCGGTCGCGGCGGGGAGCCGGGTGGGAGGCCGCTCCGAGGCCGTGGCCGGCGGCGCGACCGCCGGGATGTCGGCCGCCGCCGGGGGCAGGAGGCCGCGGCGGGCGAGGGCCGCCCGTGCCGCGAGGTCCGCCCGCACCCAGCCGGCGAGCACGGCCGGGCCAGCCTCCTCGGGCAGCGCGGCGAGCCGGGCGCCCAGGCTCTCCTCGACCAGGGCCAGCAGCCGGTCGCGGGCGGCCGGGCTGAGCGTGTCGAACCCGCCGCGCAGGGCGGGCAGCCGGTCCAGGAAGGCGTCGTCGGGCAGCGAGGCAACCCGCTCCAGCAGCGGCTCCAGTGCCTGCGGCGCGGAGTCGAACAGCCCCTCCGCCGCCGTCAGCAGACCGACCAGCGCCCGCCCGAGCGCCTGTCGCGTCTTCGGGCCGGTCGCACCGTCCACCCAGGAGGCGGCCCGGCCGCCCAGCACCTCGGCCGGCTCCTGCCCGAGCAGCACCCGGACCGCACCGGCCGCGCCCCGTACCAACGGGCTCCCCCGCTCGGCGAGTTCGGCCAGCGTGTACGCCAGCCGCACTCCGCCGAGCCGGTCCGCCCGCCGCACCAGCTCGACCAGCGCCCGCGCGTCCTGCGGATCGTCCGACCCGCCCACGCCCTCCAACTGCCGCACGGCGGCAGTGGTGAGCACCTCCCCGGCCGCGGCGAGCCCGGGCCGACCCGCCGGAACGGCGGAGGCGGGGGCGGACGTCTCCCCTCCGGCCGGGGCGTAGCCGGGGAAGTGGCCCGCGGTCAGCCGGTCGACGAGCGCCAGGGCATCGAGGAGGTCGGGCAGGGTGGCGGAGGTGGGGAGGACGGTGGTGAGTTGGGCGAGGCGGGTCTCGGCGAGGGCGGGGAGGGCGCAGGAGGCGGCGGCGGTGAGGCCGTCGATGATCTCGCGCGGGGTCGGCCGGTCGGTGAGGCGGGCGCGCAGGGCGCCCTCGGCGGCCTGCGCGGGGGTGACACCGCGGGTGCCGGCGACGGTGAGCATGGCGGCGCTGGCGGGGGTCCAGTGCAGGCGCCAGCGGGTGCCGAGGGTTTCGGTGCCGCCGGCGCCGGTGGTGGCGACGGACTCGGCATAGGGGACCTCGCAGACGGTGAGCCGGTGCAGGAGGATCTCGCGGCGGCGGTCGAGGTCGCTGCGCAGCGGGTCGAGGCGCAGGTCCCGCGGGCCGGGGTCGGCGGGGCCTGGCAAGCCGAGGCCGGCGAGGAGCGTCTCGACGGCGGGGGCGAGTCCGCTGCGCGGGGCGGCGGGGGTGGGACGGCCGGTGCGGGTACCGACCAGCACCTGTTCGAGGGCGCGGGCGACGGCCCGGCCGCGGCCCAGGGGTTCGCCCTGGGCGAGGACGGTCTGCACCGCTTCGACGAGTTCGCCGCGGCCGGGGGCGGCGTGGCCGCGCAGCCGGGCGAGGTCGCCGGCCAGGCGGACGATCTCGCGGGCGTCGGCCGGGCCGCTGGGGTGGTCCTGGCTGCGCAGGGCGGCGCAGATCCGGACGGCGGTGGTGGTGAGCGCCTCGGCGAGGCGTTCCGGGTCGCCGCCGGCGTCCAGGACGGTGTGCTGCCACTCCGGGTCGCGGATGCCCGCCGGGTAGCCGGAGCGGGCGTCGAGCAGCGGGTAGGTGTACGGGATCAGGGACAGGACGTGCCCGGGGTCGTCCGGGGGCGGCGGCTCCTCGGCGGCGAGGGGACCGTCCAGCAGGGCGGGGGCGTGGAAGGCGCCGATCACGGCGGCGACCCGGCGCCCGCCGGCCGAGGCGTCCTGGATGCGGGCCCGCATCCAGGCCTCGCGGCGCAGGTCGTACGGGTCGACGCCGGGGCCGCGCTCGGCGTCCCGGCGCAGTGCCCAGCCGACCAGCAGGGCGGCGCGCCGGACGGCCTCCGGGGAGGAACCGGGGGCGGCCGTCTCGACCAGACGGTCCCACAGGTCGTCGTCGGCGTCCCGGCCGGTGAGGCGGTGGCGCAGCGCGTCGGCGACGCCGGGCGCTTCCGGGCCCCCGTCGGTGCGCCTCGACTCCCCGGCCCGCTCCCCGGTCCGCTCCGCGGCCCGCGCGCCGGCCCGCGCGGCGGCGCGGTGGGCGAGCGGGAGGTCGCAGGCGATGGCCTCCACGCCGTTGCGCCGGGCCCAGCGCAGGGCGGCGAGTTCCGGGGAGAAGTCGGCGAACGGGTAGAAGGCGGGCCCGGCCGCCTCCTCGGGCCCGGTCGGGGCCGCCGCGAGGGCGACCGGGGCCAGGGTGGCCTCGTCGGCGAGCCGGCCGAGCCAGGGCTGGAACTCGGCGGGCAGCTCGACCAGGACGGCGTCCGGCCGGGCGGCGTCGAGCAGCGCGGGGACGACCGCGCTGAGGGACGGCGCGTGGTGGCGCACGCCGATCAGGTGGGGCCCGGGGCGGCCGGTGCCGGAGGCGGCCAGCCGGTCGGCCTCGGCCCGGACCGTCCGGTCCGCGTCGTCCGGGCGGGGGATCTCCGCGCTGCTCATCGGATCAGGCCTCCAGTGCCGAGCGGAGGTCCCACAGGGTGCGCCAGGTGGCGGCGCCCTGTTCGGCGCGGCGGCGGACCGGGCCGTCCCAGTAGCCGAGCAGCCGGGCCGCGTCGGCCGGCTCGTCCTTGCGGACCACTCCGAGGAGCTGGCCGGGCAGCCGGCCGAGCAGGTCCCCGCCGTCGGGCAGGTAGGCGGCGCTGACGCCGAGCGAGGTGGCGACGGAGACCGCCTCGGCGGTGCTCATCACGGTGGACGGGCGTTCGACGTCCCAGCCCTCGGTGGAGCGGCCGGTGCGCAGGTCGCGGAACGCGGTGACCAGGGCCTCCAGGACGGCGTCGTCCACGGCGTAGGCGGCGCCGGCCCGGGCCACGGCGGCGGTGGACTGGCGGCGGACCAGGTCGACCTCGGCGGCGAGGCTGCCGATCGGGCCGACCGTCTCGAAGTTGAAGCGCCGCTTGAGCGCCGCGGACATCTCGCTGACGCCCTTGTCCCGCAGGTTCGCGGTGGCGATCAGGGTGAAGCCGGCCGCGGCGTGCAGCTGCCCGTCCGGGGTGCCGGCCAGTTCGGGGACGGCGATGCGCCGTTCCGAGAGCAGCGAGACCAGGGCGTCCTGCACCTCGGGCAGGCAGCGGGTGACCTCCTCGACCCGGGCGACCGCGCCGGCGGTCATCGCGGTGAGCACCGGCGAGGGGACGAGGGCCTCGCGGCTGGGCCCCTTGGCGAGCAGCAGGGCGTAGTTCCAGCCGTACTTGAGCTGGTCCTCGGTGGTGCCGGCGGTGCCCTGGACGGTGAGCGCGCTGGTGCCGCAGACGGCGGCGGCGAGCAGCTCGGAGAGCATGGACTTGGCGGTGCCGGGCTCGCCGACGAGCAGCAGGCCGCGCTCCCCGGCGAGGGTGACGACGCAGCGCTCGACCAGGGCGCGCTCGCCGACGAACTTCGGCTCGATGACCAGGCCCTTGCGCCCGGCCTTGAGCTTCTCGCCGCCGCTGCCCATCACGAAGGTGACCACGGCGCGCGGGGTCAGCCGCCAGCCGGGCGGGCGCGGGCCGCTGTCGTGGGCGGCCAGGAACTCCAGTTCGGCGGCGTACTTCTCCTCGGGCGGGACGGTCTGCCGGTCCGCGGCGGCGACGGTGGCAGTCGCGACGGTGGTGGTCGCGCCGGGGTTGGTCTCGGTGGCGGTCATCCGCGGGCCTTCCTGCGCTTGCTGGTCCGGAGCTCTTCGTAACCGGGGGCGTCGCCGTCGACGGTCCGCTGCCAGGCCCGGGCGAACAGCTCGGGGACGGGCAGGGGGACCAGCGCGGGCCGGTGGGTGTGCAGTTCGTACAGGGCGGCCTTCCAGGTCTCGGCCGGCAGTGCCGGCGCCTTGGCCTCCTGCCAGCCGCCGGGCAGGAAGAGGCTGCGGCCGGCCCGGGCCCGCTTGGCCTCCAGCACCAGGCCGGTGGCGGCGAGTTCGGCGCGGGCCTTCTTCAGCCGGGCGGGCTTCCAGCCCGTCCAGCGGGCGGTGTTGCGGTCGGTCGGGTCGGGCAGGGCGAGCAGTTGGAGGTAGAGCGTGGCGGCGTCCTCGCCCAGGTCGTGGGTGCGGGACACCTCGGCGACCAGCTCGGGGACGGACAGCTGCGGGTTCTGCAGCCAGGCGGGGCCCTCGCCGGGGGCCGGCGCCACCGCGGCGGAGGCGGCCAGCCGCTCCGGCTCGCCGCGCAGCACGGACTCGATGGCCAGCCGCTCGGCCTGGTACCAGTAGCTGTTGGAGAGCCCTTCGAGCAGTTCGAGCAGTGGGTCGTCCGGTCCGGTGAGGGCGGCCGGACGCAGCCAGACCCGCTCCGTCTCCTCGTGGTACGGCGTCAGGACGAGTGCCGGTCCGCAGTGGACCAGCCCGTCCCGGTCGCCGCCGCCCTCGGCGGGCAGGCCGAAGTGGGTGCGCAGGACGGCGGACAGCGAGGTGCCCTTGGGGGTGCGCACCAGGTCGAAGTCGAGCAGCAGCTCAGGGTCGGCCAGGCGGTCGCGCAGCGCCTCGGCGGCCGTGGGCAGCAGCGGACGCAGCGGACTGTCGGCGGGCAGGTGGTAGGCGAGCCAGCGCAGTGCGGCGATGGTGGAGCTCAGCGCGCTCCTCTCGGGGACGGCGGACTCGTCCTCGGGTGCCAGCCGCGGTCCGGCTCCGCCCACGTCGATGAACCGGAAGCCGGTGCGGCCGGTCAGCCACGGGGTGTGGGCGGGGTTGAGCACCGCCTCGACGGTGTCGATGGACACGCCCTGGACGGTGGCCAGTGCCTCCTCGGGGAGGGTGACGAGGCGTCCGAAGCGCCGGATCCACTCCTCGGCCCCGGCGGCGAGGTCGGGGCCGTCGGTCCACAGGGTCTTCGGGTCCGCGGGCAGCAGGGCGCCCCAGACGGCGGCGAGACCGGTGTGGTCGTGTCCGCGCAGCCACGTCCGGGCGGCCTTGACATCGGCGGCCTTGAGCCCGAGTTCGGCGGGCACGGCGATGTCGTTCCAGTACAGCAGGCCGGACGGCGGGCTGAGCAGCAGCGCGGAGCGGGCGGTGCCGATGCCGGTGAGCCCGCTGAAGGCCTCGGCCCCGGCCCGGTCGTACGGGACGGCGCCGCGCAGGGCGGCGACCCGACAGAACTTGGCGACCCAGGCGGCGTCGACCAGTTCCCCGGTGTCGCGCTCCTCGACCGTGGTGAAGTGCGCGACGGGCCCGAACTCCCCGCTCGGGTCGTGGTCGACGGCGAGCCAGTGCACCCAGCCGTCGGCGGACTGCCGCTGGTGGCCGATGATGACGACGGTGCGGCCACCGTGCCGCAGCACCTCGCCCTCGCGGGGCGTGACCGGCCGGGTGCCGGTGGCGTTCGGCGCCGCCGGCACCTGCTCGGCGAGGACGATCTCGCGCAGGGTGGCGCCGCGGTCGGCCAGCGGGCCCCTGGTCAGCTCGCCGAGCAGCAGGACCAGCGAGGAGCGGTGGGCCGGGTCGGTGAACGGCGAGGCCACCGCGTGGGCCAGCGCGTGGACCCGGCCGAGCAGTTGAAGCCAGCCGTAGCTGACACTGCCGTTGCGCAGGGTGACGGTGACGGGGGTGCTCCAGCCCTCGCCGTCGGCGGCGGGCGGGGCGGCCAGCACCCCGGTGACGGCACGCAGGTTGTTGAGCACCCACCAGTGCGCGGCGGAGCCCCAGTTGTTGCCGAAGCCACCGATCTCGGGCAGCACGGCGCGCACGGCGTCGCGCAGTTCGTGGTCGCGCCCGTGCTCGGGCTGCCACTCGGTGTTCTGCTTCGTGCTCGGGCGCTCGGCCTCCGGCTGCGGGGCGAACCGGGCGATCCGGTCCAGCAGGTCGGCGGCGAGGCGGGCGAGGCCGGCGACGCCGGCCAGCAGCCGCTGGTCCGCGATGCCGGGCAGGATCGCGCCGACCTCCGGGACGGGCAGGGTGCGCGGGGTGCGCCGGGCGAGCGGACGGCGCACGCCCTGGACGGTGAGCCAGCACTGCTCGTCCTCGGGGACCGGCTCGGTGTCGGTCGGCCAGGCGGCGTCGATCAGCCGGGCGGCCTGCTCGGAGGTGACGCCGCGCAGCACCGTGGAGCCGGCCTCGTCACGCGGGCGCAGGGCGTGCCAGTGCGGGAACGGCGGAACGAGCGGGGTGCCGGCGGCGGAGAGCTCACCGGCGTGGCAGGGGTGCAGGTCGACGGTGCGGTCGGCGCGGTCGGTGAGGTCGGGCAGGTTGAGCGAGAAGTGCTCGCCGGAGGTGTGGCTGACCACCGGGGCGGCCGCGCCCGGCAGGGCGAGCCGGCCGACCGGGACGGTGTCCGACCGGTGTCCGGACAGCGGCAGCACGATGCGCTGCCCGTCGGCCGTGAAGGTGGTGACGGCCTTGTGGGGCTCGACCCTGGCCCAGCTGCCGAGCACGGTGCCGTCGGTGCCGAGCGGGGTCCGCTCCAGGCCGGGCTGCAGCGGCAGCAGCCAGGTGCTCTTCCGGACGAGCCGGCCGGCCTGGGCGGTGGCGGCGATCACCGGCGGTTCGGCGGCGCGGCCGAGGGCGCCGGTGGCCGGGTCGAGTTCGCGCAGGACGGCCTCGCCGTCGGAGGCGTGGCGCACCGTCCAGTAGCCGGTGCCGTCGCCGAGGACGGGGTGCTCGTCGGGCATCCGGGTGTCGCCGGCGTGCAGCGGGCGCTCGCCGGTGGTGCGGCCACCGCCGGGCAGCTGGAGCGAGGGCGGCTCGGGTTCGCGGTCGCCGTAGTAGTAGCCGGCGATGGTCTCGCCCTCCAGCTCGAACCGCTCGTCCGGGCGGCTCGACCAGTAGGCGAGCTGCTTGCCCTCGTGGGACCAGACGACCAGCAGTTCGCCGTCGACCAGGCGCAGCCGGATCCGGTTGCGCTGGTGCAGCTCCTCGGGCAGCCGGAGGGTGTGCTCCAGCACGATGCCCTCCGGGCCGACCACGACGGCCCGGTCGAGGCGGGCGAGGATCAGGTGCGGCCAGGCGTCCTCGACGACCAGGCCGCTCAGGCCCGCGCCGCCCAGGCTGGGGACGGGGTGCTGCGGGGCGTCGTCGGCGGGCGGGTCCGCGATCTTGCCGAGTGCCTCCTCCAGGGCCGGCCAGCCGAGTTCGTCCAGGATGCCGGCCCGGAGGGCGTCGGTGAGCAGCGCGGCGACGTCGAGGGCGGCGACCCGGTCGGCGACGGCCGGCGCGACCGTCCGGACGGCGGTGCGGTGCTGGGCGAACGCGCGGACCAGGTCGGCGGCGGCGGCCAGGCCGCGGGCGGCGAACAGCTCCTCGGAGCGCTCCTCGGCCCACTCGGCGAACAGCTCGTTCAGCAGCGGCAGGGCGGGCACCTCGCGCTCGGCGGCCGTCTTCCAGGCGGCCGGGGCGGCTCGGCGCAGCAGCGGCCGGTAGCGCTCGTCGGCGCCGACGGCGGTGAGGGCGGGACTGTCGGGGCCGCACTCCGAGACCCAGTCGTGCAGCTCGATGCCGAGGCCGTCCGGCGGACCGGCCACCGGCACGCCTTCGGTGAGCAGCAGGTCCAGCAGGTCGATCCTGGTCCGGCTGGCGCGGATGCCGGTGTGGAGGTCCACGGGGACGGCGTCGGCCTTGAGCCGCTCGACCATCCGGCGGGCCAGCGCGAGGGTGTCCGGGCAGCTGGGCCGGCTGCGCCAGCCGCGGCCGTGGTGGTTGCACCAGCGCTGCAGCCAGGCGGCGGCCGGTTCGGCGCCCTCGGGGCGGGGGCCGGTGAGCAGGTCCTCGGCGCCGGTCTCGGCGAGCAGCGCCAGCCAGGCGGTGTCGTGCGCGGCCGGTTCGGAGGAGGACGGGTCGGGCAGCAGTTCCAGCAGGCGGGTGCGGACCGCCCCGTCGCTGCGGCCGAGCTCGACCAGCGCGCCGTGCCAGGACTTCCAGAACGCGGCGGGCGCCCGCGTGACCGCCGGGGAGTCCAGCAGCTCGGCGAGCAGCGCGCGTTCGTGCTCGGCGCGGTCCAGCCCGGCGGCCTTGATCAGCGCGCGGGCGTCCTCGGCGACCCCGGCGTACGGGGCCATGCCCGCCGCGGAGCGCTCGGTGCACAGCTGGCGGAAGCGCTGCCAGGCGGTCAGCGGGTCGAGCCGCTGGGCGAGCTCCTTGACGTACTGGCGCAGGGACTTGACGGTGAGCGCGCCGGCCAGGGCGAACTCCAGGAAGACGGCGCGCAGCCGCTCCTCGTCCACCGCCAGGCCGTGGGTGCGCTCGGCCTCGCGGGCCTTGCCGAACCATGCGGCGGCGTAGGTCCGGTTCTCGTGGCGCAGGAAGATCCGGCCGACCTCCTCGCAGAAGGTGGGCAGGAAGTGCGGGACGGCCCGGCCGAGGCGGACGGACAGCTCGTCGAAGCCGTCCTTGGCGGCGCCGGGCTTGGAGGCGGCCTGGCGGGCGAGCCGCTCCAGCTCCTTGACCAGGGCGAGCGCGTGGTGTCCGTTGGCCGGGTCGTGGACCAGGGCCCAGGCGGGGAAGCCGAGCGCCTCCTGGCGGACCTGGCCGACCTCGGCGGGCGCGGCCTCCGGCGCCAGGCCGAGGAAGTCGAGGGCGAGGTCCTCGGCCGGGCCGAGCGCCCCGGGGACGAGCCGGACGATCCGGCGCCCTTCGAGCGCGGGGTGGGTGTAGCCGCGGGCGGTGAGGACGTCGGCGGCGCTGTCGGGGCGGCCGGCCCCGGGCAGGGTGCCGGGCGGGAGCACGGCCCCGGCGTCGAGCAGTTCCTCAGGCGTCGCGGTGGTCGGGTGCGCGGTGGTCGGGTGCGCGGTGGCGGTCATGCGGCTTCCTCCCCCTGGATCGTGCGGCCGGCGTACAGGGCGGCGGCCATCCGCATGCCCTCGGACCAGGCGACCGGTCCGACCTCGGTGAGCGGCAGGGCACGGCCGTCGGGGCCGGCCCAGCTGAGCGCGCCGGTCTCGCACGCGTCGTACTCGTAGTAGTCGCCGACCCAGACCCGGGCCTCGACGGTGCGCCCGCCCTCGGTGACCGGCTGGACGGCGGAGCCGCCGCGGACCCGGCAGCCGAGCCGGGTGCAGCGCCCGACCAGCTCGCGCAGCTCCCGGTAGCGACCGCCGGCGTAGGTGGTGACCTCGCTGTCCGCCGGCAGCTCCGCGGGCCGGTGCCAGACCTCGCGGTAGAGCTGCTGGACACGCTGGGAGACGCCGAGTTCGACGGCGAACTCGCGCAGCTCGTCGAGGTCCTGGAGCAGGACGGGGTGCGGTATCAGCACCTCGCCGTCGGTGAGGCGCACGGTGTCGCCGTCCAGGTCGACCAGGCCGAGGCCGCGCTCGGCGTCGACGCCGCGCAGGAAGCCGGCCACGGAGCCGTCCGTGGTGGTGACCACGAGGTCCTTCAGGACGCCCTGCCAGGCCTCGTCCGGCCACACGGCGGTGAGCACGGCGGCGGGCACCGGCAGCGAGCGGACCATCCAGCGCTCGACGTCCTCCAGGCAGCGGCGCTCGTGCGCGGCCAGCCACTCGGCGAGCTGCTTGAGCTGGACGACCACGCGGTCGTCACCGAGCTTCGACGGCAGGGACTTGAGGTCGCGCCCCGCCGCGTTGCGGCACGCCACCCTGCCCTCCCCGTCGAGCGCGACGCGGTACCCTCCCGCGTCCGTCTCCACCCATGCCACGGCCGTACTCCTCCCACCGGGAAACACATGTCGATCGCCTGCTGACCAGCGATGCGAGGAACGTAGCGAGGCCCACTGACAACGCGACGGGCGGGGTGAACTCGGGCCGTGACATGCAAAGTTCAAACCACTCGAACGAGTGATCGAGGAGGCGAAAAAAGCGGGGCGGCTGCTCGAAAGCAGCCGCCCCGCCCGTCCCTCCGCCCCGCCCGCCCCTCCACCCCGTCAGACCGACGGCGCCCGGGGCACGATCACCGGCGCACCGTCGCCCGGCGCCGCGAGCACATGGCTGTCGATGTCGTACAGCGCCCGCACCAGCGGCGCGTCCACCACCTCGCGCGGCGGCCCGCAGGCCACCACCGCGCCGTCCCGCAGCGCGACCAGCAGGTCCGCGTAGCGGGCGGCCGCCGCGAGGTCGTGCAGCACCATGACCACCGTCCGCCCGCCCGCCGCGACCCGGCGGACCAGCTCCAGCACCTCCACCGCGTGCCCGAGGTCGAGCGCGCTGGTCGGCTCGTCGAGCAGGACCACCGGGGTGTCCTGGGCGAGCACCATGGCGAGCCAGCAGCGCTGGCGCTGGCCGCCGGAGAGCCGGTCGAGGCGACGGTCGGCGAGGTCCTCCACACCGGTGGCGCGCAGGGCCTCGGCGGTCAGCCGCTCGTCCTCCGCCGACCACTGGCGGAACAGCCCCTGGTGCGGATGGCGGCCGTAGCGGACCAGCCCGGCGACGGTCACCGCCTCCGGGGCCTGCGGACTCTGCGGCAGCAGCGCGACCCGGTGGGCGGCCTGGCGCGGGCGCAGCCGCCACACGTCCTCGCCGCCCACCAGGACCCGCCCGCCGTCCGGGCGGTGCAGCCTCGCGACGGACCGCAGCAGGGTGGACTTCCCGCAGCCGTTCGGGCCGACCACCGCCACCACCTGTCCGGCCGGGACGGTGAGGTCGACGCCGCCGAGCACCGGGCGCCCCGGCCCGTAGCCGGCGCTGAGCCCTTGGATGGTCAACTCCATGGCAGTCCCCCTGGTTCGACGTGCGCTCAGTTGCCGCCGAGTGCCTTGGCGAAGTCGCCGATGACGACGTCGGCGGCGAGCGGGCCGCCCCGGGTGGACCAGACCGAGCCGTCCACGGTGACGGCGTGGTTGTTCTTCACCGCGCCCAACTCCTGGTAGGCGGGCTTGGACTGGACGTCCTTGAGCGCGGCCTTGCCGTCGTCGGTCAGGGTGGACAGGAACAGCCAGTCGCCGTCGATCTCGTTGAGCTTCTCCAGGCTGAGCGCCGGGCTGTGCGCGTTGCCGTCCTTGTCCTGCGCGGCCGGGCGGGTCAGGCCCATGTCCAGGGCGACGCCGCCGGCGAACTGCTTCTTCTCCATCCAGCTCGGGCCGGTCGGGTTCCAGCGCACGATGGAGACGGCGGCACCCTTGTTCTTGGTGAGCTCGGCGCCCGCCTTGGCGGCCTTGGCGTCGTAGTCGCCGATCACCTTGTTGGCCTGGTCGAGCTTGTTGACGGCGTTGCCGATGCCGCGGAAGGCGAGCTTCCAGTCGTCCGTGGGCGCCATGGTGACCAGCGTGGCGGGGGTGATCTCGCGCAGCTGCTTGAGCACCTGCTCGTCCTGCATGTCGCCGGCCAGGATCAGGTCGGGCTTGGCGGCGATCACCTTGTCCATCACGGGCTGGAGCAGGTTCCCGACCACCGGGATCCCCTGCACCTTGTCCTTGAGGTACGCGGGCGGCTCGGCCAGTCCCTGGCCGTTGGTGATGCCGACCGGCTTGACGCCCAGGGCGAGCACCGCGTCCAGGTCCTCCTGGGTGAGGGTGACGATCCGCTTGGGCTCGGCGGGGACCTCGACGGCCTTGCCGGTGGCGTCCTTGACGGTGCGCTTGCCGCCGGCCGCGTCCGTCGCCGGGGAGGCGGCCGCGGAGGAGCCCGAGGACGAGGAGGAGGACGAGGACCCGGAGGAGCCGCAGCCGGTGAGCAGGAGCGCGGCCGCCCCGGAGACGGCCAGCGCCTGGGCCGCACGGCGGCGGACGGGGCTGAGCGGGCGACGGGCGAACGGCATGGGTGCCTCCGGGCAACGGTGGTACGGAAGTTGAGCGGCGTCCGAGAAGTTCGACGGGACGGGGGTGCCCCACGGGACGGGCTCGGCCATTAGGTTAGCCTTACCTTATGACATTCTCGCAAGCCGGCGTCCGCGCGGCGCCCCCCGCCACCGCGCCGGATTCGCCGCCACCGGGCCGGCGGAGCCGTCGGCCCGAGGGTGCCCGCCCCACCTGGCCGGCCGTCACGGCGGCGGCGGTCCTCCTGCTCGCCCTCGCCGCGCTCTCGCTGTCGGTCGGCGCCGGCGAGGTCGGCCCCGGGCGGGTGCTGGACTACCTGCTGAACCACGACGGCGCCCGCGCCGACGGCCGACTCGCCCTCGTCGTCGGCGACCTGCGGCTGCCGCGCACCCTCACCGCCCTGCTCGTCGGCGCCGCACTCGGCGTCGCCGGGGCACAACTGCAGTCCGTCACCCGCAACCCGCTGGCCGAGACCGGCCTGCTCGGCGTCAACGCCGGCGCCTCGCTGGGCGTCGTGCTCGGCATCGCCGTGCTCGGCGTGCAGACCTCCTTCGGCTACCTCGCCTTCGCCTTCGGCGGCGCGGTGCTCGCCAGCACCGTGGTGCTGCTGGTCGCCAGCAGCCGGGGCGGCGGATCGCCGATGCGGCTGGTGCTCGCCGGCTCCGCCGTCGCGGCGATCTTCCGCGGGCTCACCGACGTGCTGATCGTCAACTCCCCCGAGGCGTACGAGCGGTACCGGGTGTGGGTGCTCGGATCGCTGGCCGGGGTGGAAGGCTGGACCACCCTGCGCCAGCTCGCCCCGGTGCTCGGCGCCGGGTTCCTGCTCGCCGCCCTCACCACCCGTCCGCTGACCGCCCTCGCCCTCGGCGACGACCTCGCCCGCGGCCTCGGCCACCGACCCGGCGCCACCCGGGCCGCCGTCGCCGTCGCCGTCACCCTGCTGACCGCCTCGGCGGTCGCGCTGGCCGGGCCGATCGCCTTCCTCGGGCTGCTCTCCGGCTTCCTCGCCCGCACCGTCGCCGGCCCCCGGATCGGCCGACTCACCCTGCTCGCCGCGCTGTTCGGCGCCACCGTGCTGACCGGCGCGGACGTGCTCGCCCGGGTGGTGGCCCGCCCCTTCGAGGCGCCGGTCTCGGTGATCGTCGCGCTGATCGGCGCCCCGGCCCTGATCGCGATCGTCCGCTCCCGGCACTCCGCCGCCCTGGCCATGGCCGACCCCGCCGAGTCCACGCCGGCCGCGCGACGCGGCGAACCGGCGCCGCCCAAGCCGGACTTGACCCTGCGGCACGGAACATGGTCGCTGCTGCTGCCGCGCCGGGCACTGCTGGCCTCGCTCGGCCTGGCCGCCGCCCTGCTGGCCGCCGTCGTGGTCTCGGCGCACGCCGGACAGAGCGAACTCGACCTCGCCCGCACCTTCCAGGCCGTGTTCGGCTACGGCGACCGGCTGGACGTCCTGCTGGTGCAGAAGTTCCGGCTCGGCCGGATCGTCGCCGGACTCGCCGCCGGCGCCGCCCTCGGCCTGGCCGGCTGCCTCACCCAGACCCTCGCCCGCAACCGCCTGGCCACCCCCGAACTCCTCGGCGTCAACGACGGCGCGACCGCCGCCGTACTCATCTCCGCCAGCACCGCGGGCACCTTCGGCGCCTGGTGGGCCGGACCGCTCGGCGCACTGGTCGCCGTCCTGGTCGTCACCCTGGCCTCCGGCGGACTCGGCGCGCGCGGCTACCGGATCCTGGTGGTCGGGCTCGCCATGTCGGCGCTCGCCTCCGCCGTCATCCAGGTCGCGATGGCCCGGCGCTCGCTCAACTCGGCCGGATCGCTGTACATCTGGACCAACGGCAGCCTCAACGGACGCGACCTCGCCGTCGCCACGCCCGTCCTGATCGGACTCGCGGCACTGGTGCCGGTCGCGCTCGCGGTGGCCCGGCGACTGGCGGTGCTGCGCTTCGACGACAGCGTCGCCTCCGCACTCGGCGTCGACCCGGGCCGGGTCCGACTCGCCTGCCTGCTGCTGGCCGTCGCCCTGGCCGGGCTCGCGGTCGGCGTCTGCGGGCCGGTCGGCTTCGTGGCCCTGGCCGCGCCGGTGATCGCCGGACGGCTGGCCGGGCCCGCGCGGGTCCCCGTGCTCGGCTCCGCCCTCACCGGCGCCCTGCTCGTCGTGCTCGCCGACACACTGGGCCGAGTGCTGTTCGCCGGGGTGGAGATCCCCGTCGGCATCGTCACCACCGTCCTCGGCGGTCCCTTCCTGCTCTGGGTGCTGCTCGGCCGCAAGGGCAGCCCCGCCTAAGCCTTTTGGAGTCACTGTTGTGGAAACCCCGCTCGTCGCCCTCTGCCCCGACGACCCCGCCTACCGCCTGGTCACCTTCACCCATCACGACGGCGACTGCGACGGCGTGCTCGCGCTGCTGCACACCGTCACCGACAAGGACCGCCACGCCGGTGACCTGACGCCACATCTGATGAAGCGTCAGTCGAATGGGATGTGGGCGATCACCTACCGGCTGCGCGAAGACCACCGCGCTTCCTACCAGCTGTACCCGTTCCACGGCGAGGCCCCCGGCACCACCCGGCCCGACTGGCTGCGCGTCCTCGACCAGGCCCGCCCCGACCCGTACGACACCGAGCCCCGGCTGCCCGCCCGCGACGGCCGCCACCCCGCCTCGGTGCTCAGCCTGCCCGCCGCCCCCGCGCAGCCGTACGTGGCGCGGCGCGAAGGCGTGCCGCGCGGACGGACGCTCGCCCACACGGTCGCCGGCCGGCGGGTCGACGTCCACCTCCCCGCCGGCCACCGGGCGGACTGCGGCCCGTACCCGGTCGCGGTACTGCTGGACGGCGAGATGTGGGGCGAGGTGCTCTCCGTCGGCGACACCCTCGACAACCTGACGGCCGACGGCGCCATCCCGCCCACCGTCACCCTGCTGGTGCACACCATGGGGCCGAAGCGCCCGGACGACCTGAGCTGCAACCCGGCCTTCATCGACCTCCTCGCCGACCGCCTGCTGCCCTGGGCCGCAACGGAGTTCGGCGCGAGCGGCGACCCGGCCGCCACCGTGATCGCCGGCCAGAGCGCGGGCGGCCTCACCGCCGCCTACGCCGCCTACCGCCGCCCGGACCGCTTCGGCAACGCACTCTCCCAGTCCGGCTCCTTCTGGTGGCCCGACGAGACCGAGTTCGACGCGGGCAGCGAATGGCTTACCCGGCGCTTCGCCGCCGAGGAGCGGCGCCCCGCCCGCTTCTGGATCGAGGTCGGGCTCCAGGAATGGATGCTCCTCGCCCAGAACCGCCACCTGCGCGACGTCCTCACGGCCCGCGGCTACGACCTCGCCTACCGCGAGTTCAACGGCGGCCACGACTACGCGTGCTGGCGCGGGGGCCTGGCCGACGGGCTCGCGCACCTGCTCGGGTCACCCGAGGGAATGGTTTCGGGCTGATTCGCATACCTCCAGGCCATCGGGCGTCTAGCGTCGAACTTCGCACCGATCGGCCTGGAGGTATCCCGTGAACGCGCCCTCGTCCGCCGCGCCGCCGCCGATGTCGTGGAAGTACTGCGGCAACCAGATCAAGCTGTGGCGGACACGCGCGGGTGTCAGCCGCGAGGACCTGGCCACCGAGGCCGGGTACGGCATCGAGAGCCTGCGGTCGATGGAGGCCGGGCGGCGCAAGCCCTCGATGCACCTGCTGCAGGTGGCGGACGACATGTGCGACGCGAAGGGGATCCTGGTGGCGGGGGCGCAGTTCCTGGTGCCGGAGAAGTATCCGCAGTTCGCAGAGGAGTACATCCGGAACGAGGAAGAGGCGCTGGTCATCAACTGGTATGAGAACCAGCTCGTTCCCGGCCTGCTTCAGACCGAAGCGACGGCCAGAACCATCATCGATGGTCGTTGGCCCCCACTTGACGACGAGACCGTCGCTGCGCGGGTGGCCGCCCGTCTCGAACGTCGAGGGTTGCTGAACATTCAGACCAAGGCGTTCAACTTCGTGATCGAAGAGGCCGTCCTGCGCCGCCGCCTCAGCACGGAGGAAGCCCACACCGAGCAGCTGCGGCACCTCATCACGGTCGGCAAGCAACGCAACGTCGTCATCCAGGTCGTTCCCTCGAAGGGTTTCCATCCTGGCTTGGAAGGACAGCTCATCCTCCTCGACCTGCCCGAACACCAGCGAATCGCCTATGAGGAGGGCCAGGCTGGCGGGCGGCTGTACTCGGACATCGACAAGGTACAGCTCCTGAGCCAACGCCATGAAAGGATCCTCCGACAGGCTCTCACTCCGGAGAAGTCGGCCGGGTTCATCAACAAGCTGGTGGAGGATCAGTGAATCGCGAGTTGGTCTGGTTCAAGTCCAGTCACAGCGGGAGCGAGGGTGGCGCCTGCATCGAGGTCGCTTCCACTCCGGGCACCGTCCGCGTCCGCGATTCCAAGGACAAGACCGGCCCCCAGCTCACCTTCACGACCGAGGCTTGGGCCGAATTCATCGGCAAGCTCGTGGAGGAGCTATGAACACCGAACTGGCCTGGTTCAAGTCCAGCCACAGCGGAACCGAAGGCGGCGCCTGCGTCGAGGTCGCTTCCACTCCAGGCACCGTTCATGTCCGCGACTCCAAGGACAAGACCGGGCCCCAGCTCACCTTCAACCCGACCGCCTGGGCCGACTTCGTGCAGCTCGCCCGAGACGTCACTCCTCTGGACCGCTGAAGCCGCCGCCAAGGCCCCCGTGCTAGCGTCCCCGGGGCGGTGCAGCGGCGCCGGCCCCGGACGAGACGTGCGCCGTACCCGGCCTGCCAAGACGACGCACTGTGGAGGCGTCATGGCCGCTGCCGGTGCACCGATCGCCCGTCCGCTGGACGTGCGGTGGATCCACGGTTCCCCGTCCGCCAAGCACAACACGGACCCGGACATCCAGGTCCACGAGTACGACGAGCACACCGTCATCCTGCGGCAGAACAAGGCGATCAACTACGAGGCCCCGTTCCTGTTCCTGCTCTTCGGGGCGGAGCGGGCGGTGCTGATCGACACCGGGGCGACGGCCGAGGCCGCGTACTTCCCGCTGCGCGCGACGGTCGACGCGCTGGTGGAGGCGTGGCTCGCCCGCAATCCCCGGGACGGCTACGGGCTGCTGGTGCTGCACACCCACCCGCACGGCGACCACGTCGCGGGCGACGGCCAGTTCGCCGACCGACCCGCGACCACCCTGGTCGGTGCCGATCTGCCCACCGCCTGGCCGTACTTCGGCTTCGACCGGGACGAGGAGGCCGTGGCCCTGGTCGACCTCGGCGGCGGGCGGGTGCTGAAGTGCCTGGCCACGCCGGGGCACCACGAGGCGGCCGTCACGTACTACGACCCCTGGACGGGCTTCCTGCTCACCGGAGACACCGTCTACCCGGGGCGGCTGTACATCGACGACTGGCCGGCCTTCCGACGGACCGTCGAGCGGCTGGTGGCGTTCGCCGGGAGCCACCCGGTGACGCACGTGCTCGGCTGCCACATCGAGATGACCCGCGAGCCGGGCGTCGACTACCCGATCCGCACCACCCACCAGCCCGACGAGCCCCCGCTCCAGCTCACCCCCGCCCACCTGGACCGCATCCGGGCGGCCGTCGCCGAACTCGGTGACCGGCCGCGCCGGTACCCGCTGGACGACCTGATCCTCTGGCCGAGCGAGTGAACTCCCCGGGCCCCGCGGCCGATCAGTCCCGGTAGGGGACCAGCCGGGTCAGGTCCAGCTCGAAGTCGAAGGGCGCGGGGATGCGGAGCTTCTCGCCGAACTCCCGTTCCGTCCTGGTGTGGTAGCGGTCGCGGTTGGGTTCGGAGAACAGGGTCACCGTCTTCTGCCGGGGGTCCACGATCAGGTAGAGCGGGAAGCCCATCCGCGGGTAGTCGCGGACCTTCCCGCTCCAGTCGTTGTCGGGGTTGGACGGCGAGGCGATCTCGACCGCGATCAGCGCCAGGTCGGCGGGGATCTCGCGGCCCAGCTCGATGATGTCCTCGGGCAGGTAGGTGAGGTCCGGGTTGCGGACGGAACCGACCTCCGGCGAGGAGAGGTCGCTGTTCCCCGTCGGGAAGTAGCCGGGAGGACAGTGTGCCTCGAACTGGCGCTGGACGATCGCCAGGTTGAGCTGGTGAATCGATGACGGTGACGTCTGCATGACGATGATGTCACCGGACAGCTCGACCTTGTAGCCGTCCGGCAGGCTACGACGGGCCTCTTCGAGCAGACGGTAGTGCTGAGGGTTCATGGGCTCTCCTCCGGTGCTCCGACCACCGTAGGGCAGTCGGAGCACCGGAGGACCACGAACCGCACCGGCGTCATTCCTCCGGCGGCGGGCCCGGGGCCTCGGCGGGGAGGCGGGCGGCCAGCAGGGTGCCGGCGGCGACCAGGGCGGCTGTCAGCAGGAGGGCGAGGCGGTACGGCCCGACACCCGTGCCGTCGCCGAGCGCACCGATCAGCGCGGCGGTGGCCGCGATGCCCAGCGCCCCGCCGAGGGTGCGCAGGATGGTGAACAGGCCCATCGCGCGGCCCATGGCGGGCGGCGGGACATCGGCGAAGCCGGCGATCTGGACGGTGAGGACGGCGGTGCCCAGGATCAGGCCGACGCAGAACATCAACACCCGTACGGCCCACGGGTTCTCGGCGAAACCGAGGGAGGCGAGGACGACCGCCGCCAGCAGCAGGCCCGGCAGGGCGAGCCGGCGCGGACCGAGCCGGGGCAGCAGGCGGTCGACCACCTGGGAGGCGGCCATCAGGCCGATCGCCTCCGGGAAGACGCTCAGCCCGGCGTCCAGGGCGGTGGCGCCGCGCGCCGCCTGGTAGAGCAGCGGCAGCACGAACAGCGCGCCCATCAGCCCGGCCGAGGTCAGCAGGGCGAGCCAGCTCGCCGCGCCGAAGGTGCGGTCGGCGAGCAGCCGCAGGTCCACCAGAGGTTCGGGGGCCCGGAGTTGGTGCCGTACGGCCGCCCCCAGCAGGGCCAGGCCGAGCAGTCCGCCGAGGGCCACGCCCGGGGAGGTCCAGCCGTGCGCCGGGCCGAAGCCGAGGGCGTAGGTCAGCAGGCCGAGGCCGGGCGTGGCGAGCAGGAAGCCGGTGGTGTCGAAGCGGCCGGCCGGGGGCTCCTGTTCGTCGCGCAGGCCGACCAGCCCGAGGAGCACGGCGGCGACCCCGATCGGCACGTTGACCAGGAACAGCCAGTGCCAGGAGAGGTGTTCGGTGAGGAAGCCGCCGAGCGGCGGCCCGAGGGCGGGCATCAGCGCGGTCGGGACGATCAGGATGCGGCCCAGGCCCGCCCGCTCGTGCGGGGCGAAGGCCCGGAACAGCAGCGTCATCCCGACCGGGGTGAGCAGCCCGCCGGCCACGCCCTGGACGGCCCGGGCCGCCGACAGCGCGCCCAGGCCGGGTGCCGCCGCGCAGAGCGCGGAGGCGAGCGTGAAGGCGGCGAGCGCGCCGAGGAAGACCCGCTTGACGCCGTACCGGTCGCCGAGCCAGCCGGCCACCGGCAGGCCGAGGGCGAGGCCGACCAGGAAGGCGGTCTCCACGGCGTTGGCCGCCGAGACGGGCCGGCCGAAGTCCTCGGCGATGCTGAACAGCGCCGGGTTGACGATCGTCGAGTCCAGGCCGTTCATGCACATCGCGGCCGTGTAGACGACCACCACCGCGGGGCGCCCCCCGAACAAGGGGGGCGCCGGGGCCTCGGCGCCGGGGGTGGCGGGAGGGGTCACAGGGTGGTCCAGTTCGCGGTGATCCACTCCAGGGCGGCCTGGCGCTCGCAGGGGCCGTGGGCGATGCTCCAGCCGGCCGGTACGGCGGCGAAGGCGGGCCACAGGGAGTGCTGTCCCTCGGGGTTGACGAGCGCGAGGAACTCGCCGTCGGCGTCGAAGGGGTTGGCGGGGGCGTCACTCATCGGTGGTCTTCTCCATCGTCGGTCTTCTTCGGGAGGTCGGCGAGGTGGTCGGCGATCACGCTCGCGATGTGCGCGATCGGGGCGGGCAGGGTCATGTCCTTGTGGGAGCAGGCCACGTTCGTGTTGGCGATCCGGCCGGACACGTACGGCTCCCAGAGCTCGGGCACCAGGGTGTCGTCGATGGTGTCGACGGTGGCGCGGAAGAACAGCACGTCGCCGTCGAAGCGGCGGTGGTCGTAGCCGCGCACCAGGTGGTTGGTGTTGAGGTAGATCTCGTTCAGCGCGGCCACGGTGGCCTCGTCGAGCCCGGCGAGCGGGCTGCCCTCGCGGCGCAACAGCTCGGTGACGGGGCCGAGTTCGAGCGGACGTCCGTCGAGGTCCTCCGGCCCGAAGCCGCCCATGGTGAGCAGCGCCTCCAGCGCCTCGGCCTGGTCCGGGACGGGCAGCTCGCGGAAGCCCTCGGCGGGGTAGGCGTCCAGGATCGCGAGCAGTTCCACGTCCTGGCCGAGTTCCTGGAGGCGGACGGCCACCGCGTGCGCGATGATCCCGCCGGTGGACCAGCCGAGCAGCCGGTACGGGCCCTCGGGCTGGACCTCGCGCAGCCGGTCGGCGTAGTGCACGGCCAGCTCCTCCAGGGTGCCGGGCAGCGGCTCGGCAGCGGTGGCGGCGCCGACGCCCTGGGCCTGGAGGCCGTAGATCGGCACCTCGCCGGGCAGGTTGCGGATCAGTCCGGTGTAGCACCAGCTGAGGCCGCCGGCCGGGTGGACGGCGAACAGCGGGCGCTGCCGGCCGGGGGCGACGGGCCGCAGCGGGAGCAGCACGTCCAGGGCGTCGGTGTCCGGTGCGCCCGCCGCGAGGGCGGCGTCCAGGGCGGCCACGGTGGGCGCCTGGAACAGGGCGCCGATGCCGACCTCCAGTCCGAGCACCTCGCGGATCCGCCCGGCGAGGCGCACGACCAGCAGCGAGTGCCCGCCGAGCGCGAAGAAGTCGTCCTCGACGCCGACCGAGGCCACGCCCAGCACCTCGGCGAACAGTTCGCACAGCTGCTGCTCGCGCGGGGTGCGCGGCGGGCGGCCGGCGCCCGCGGCGGGGGCCTCGGGGGCGGGCAGGGCGCGGCGGTCGAGCTTGCCGTTGGCGGTCAGCGGGAGGCGGTCGAGCAGGACGACGGCGGAGGGCACCATGTGGACGGGCAGTTCGGCGGCGGCGTGGGCGCGCAGCTCGTCCGGGGCGGCGCCGTCGGCCACCGCGTAGCCGACCAGCCGCTTGTCCCCCGGCACGTCCTCCCGGACCACCACGGCGGCGTCGGCGACGGCCGGGTGCGCGGCCAGCACGGCCTCGATCTCGCCGAGTTCGATCCGGAAGCCGCGCAGCTTGACCTGCTGGTCGGCGCGGCCGAAGTACTCCAGCACGCCGTCGGCGCGGCGCCGGGCGAGGTCCCCGGAGCGGTACATCCTGGTGCCGCGCTCGCCGAACAGCTCGGCGTACGGGTCGGCGACGAAGCGGGTCGCGGTCAGCTCGGGGCGGCCGAGGTAGCCGCGGGCCAGGCCCGCCCCGGCCACGTACATCTCACCCGTGACGCCGGGCGGGACGGGCTGGAGGTGCTGGTCGAGGACGTAGACCCGGAGGTCGGGGATGTTGACGCCGATGGTGCTGCTGCTCCCGGCGGCGGCGCTCGCCCGGTCGAGGGCGATGTACGAGACGTGCACGGTGGTCTCGGTGATGCCGTACATGTTGACCAGCACGGGGGCGTCCTCGGCGTGCCGGTCGTACCAGTCGTCCAGTCGGGCGAGTTCGAGCGCCTCGCCGCCGAACACCACGTAGCGCAGGGCGAGTTCGCTGCCGGGACGGTCCCGGTCGGCGGCACTGAGCTGGTAGAAGGCGGACGGCGTCTGGTTGAGCACGGTGACCCGTTCGCGGGCGAGCAGTTCCAGGAAGGCCGCCGGGTCCCGGCTGACCAGGTGCGGGACGACGACCAGCCGGCCGCCGTGCAGCAGGGCGCCCCACAGCTCCCAGACCGAGAAGTCGAAGGCGTAGGAGTGGAACAGCGTCCACACGTCCTCGGCTCCGAAGCCGAACCAGTGGTCGGTGGCGCCGAACAGCCGGACCACGTTGCGGTGGGTGACGGGCACGCCCTTGGGCCGGCCGGTGGAGCCGGAGGTGTAGATGACGTAGGCGGTGTCCTCGGCCCGCAGCGGGCGGGTGCGCTCGTGCTGGGCCAGCGGGACGGCCGGGTGGCGCTCGGACTCCGGTCCGTCGACCAGGAGTTGGCGCACCTCGTGGGCGGGCAGCCGGGGCGCGGTGGCCCGGTCGGTGAGCAGGGCGGCGGGGGTGGCGTCGGCCAGCATGTAGGCGAGCCGTTCGGCCGGGTAGTCGGGGTCGAGCGGCAGGTACGCGGCGCCGGACTTGGCCACCGCCAGCAGGGCGACGACCAGTTCGAGCGAGCGCGGCAGGGCGAGCGCGACGATGGTGCCGGGGCCGATGCCCTCGGCGGCCAGCAGCCGGGCCAGCCGGTCGGCGCGGGCCCCGAGTTCGGTGTAGTCGAGCTGCTCGCCCTGGTAACCGACCGCGACGGCGCGCGGGTTGGCGGCGGCGGCCGCCTCGAACAGTTCGGGCAGGGTGGCGTCCGAAGCCGTCTCCACCGACGGGCCGTTCCACTCGACCAGGGCGCGCAGCCGCTCCTCCTCGCCGATCAGCGGCAGCCGGCCGATCGGGGTGTCGGGGGCGCTCGCGGCAGCGGTGAGCAGCCTGGTCAGGCGCTCCGTGAGCGCGGCCGCGGTGGCGGCATCGAAGAGGTCGGTGCGGTACTCCAGGAAGCCGCCGATGCCGCCGCCTCGCAGTTCGCCGGCGTTGAGGGTGAGGTCGAACTTGGCCGTACCGCTGGGGATCGCGGCGATGTCGGCGGTGAGGCCGCCGCCCAGGGCGATCCGCTCGTCCGGGCGGCTCTGCCAGGCGAGCATCACCTGGAACAGCGGGTGGCGGGCGAGCAAGCGGGCCGGGTTGAGCTCCTCGACCAGCCGGTCGAAGGGCAGTTCGGCGTTCTCGTGCGCGGCGAGCACGGTGGCGCGGACCCGGGCGAGCAGCTCCCGGAAGGTGGGGTCGCCGGACGTGTCGGTGCGCAGCACCAGCGAGTTGACGAAGTAGCCGACCAGTGCGGCGGTCCGCTCGTCCTCGCGGCCGGCCACCGGGGTGCCGACCGGGACGTCCGTGCCGGCGCCGTGCCGGGTGAGCAGGGCGGCGAGACCGGCCTGGACGGCCATGAAGACGGTGCTGCCGGCGGCCCGGGCGAGCCCGGCCAGGGCGCTGTGCGCCTCGGCGCCGAGCGCGAAGGGAACGGTGGCACCCCGGTGGCCCGCCACGGCCGGGCGGGGGCGGTCGAGGGGCAGCTCCAGCTGGTCGGGCAGTCCGGCGAGCGCGGCACGCCAGTGCTCCGCCTGCCGGACGGCGAGCGCGCTGGGCGCCTCGGTGGTGCCGATCCGCTCCCGCTGCCAGGCCGCGTGGTCGGCGTACTGGACGGTGAGCCGCGGCAGTTCGGGGTCCAGTCCGGCGATCCTGGCGGTGTAGGCGGCAGCCAGGTCGCGCAGCAGCGGGGTGGTGGAGGCGCCGTCGCCCGCGATGTGGTGGAGCAGCAGGAGCAGGGTGTGCCGCTCCTCGCCGCCGGTGGGCGGGGTGGATCCGCCGGCCGCGGCGGGCCCGGTGAACAGTGTGGCGCGCAGCGGGGGTTCGGCGGTCAGGTCGAAGGCGTACCGGACGGCCTCGGCCAAGTCGCCGGTGCCGTCGTGGAGTTCGATGCCAGCGGCGGTCAGGATGCGCTGGTACGGGCTGCCGTCCGCCTCCTCCCCGTAGACGGTGCGCAGGACTTCGTGCCGGGCGACGAGGTCGCCGAGGGCGAGGGTGAGGGCGTGCCGGTCGAGCGGGCCGGTGAGGGTGAGCGCCAGCGGGATGTTGTAGGTCGGGCTGGGGCCTTCGAGGCGGTGCAGGAACCAGAGGCCGCGCTGGGCGGGCGATAGCGGCATCCGCTCGGTGCGCGGCACGGGCACCGGGACGGAACGCCGCTGCTCGGGCTCCGCGGCCGGGCCGGCCGCCCCGCCGAGCAGGGCCGCGAGGCCGGCCGGGGTCGACTGCCGGAACACGTCGGCGAACCCGACCGGGGCGGCGAAGGTGTCGCGCAGCCGGGCGGCCAGGCGGCCGGCGAGCAGCGAGTGGCCGCCGAGGTCGAAGAAGGAGGCGTCCCGGCCGGGCGCCTGCGGCAGACCGAGGACCTCGGCGAACAGGCCGCAGACCAGTTCCTCCTGGGGCGTGGCCGCCGCCGTGCCCTCGGTGGTGACGGCCGGCTCGGGCAGGGCGCGGTGGTCGAGCTTGTCGTGGGCGGTGCGCGGCAGTTCGTCCAGCAGCAGGACGGCCGCCGGGACCATGTGCGCGGGCAGCCGGGCGGCGAGCGCGGCGCGCAGCCCGTCCGGGTCGGGCCTGCTGCCGCTCTCCGGAATGGCGTAGCCGAGCAGCCGCTTGCCCTGCGGTCCGGGCCGGGCGATCACCACGGCCTGGGCGACGCCGGGCAGTGCGGCGAGGACGGCGGCGATCTCGCCGGGTTCGATCCGGAAGCCGCGGATTTTCACCTGGTCGTCGGCCCGGCCGAGGAACTCCAGGGTTCCGTCGGTGCGGCGCCGGGCGAGGTCGCCGGTGCGGTACATCCGGCCGCCGGGCGGGCCGAACGGGTCGGCGAGGAAGCGTTCGGCGGTGAGGTCCGGGCGGCCGAGGTAGCCGCGGGCCAGGCAGGCCCCGGCCACGTACAGCTCGCCGGTGACGCCGTCGGGGGCGGGGCGCAGCGAGCCGTCCAGGACGTAGGCGCGCGAGCCGCGCACCACCCGGCCGCGCGGGGCGCCGTCCGGGCCCGGGGTCCAGGCGTAGGCGTCGACGGTGGTCTCGGTCGGGCCGTAGAGGTCGACCGGGTGCAGGCCGGGGACGGCGGTGAGGCGCTGCCAGAGAGCGGGCGGGGTGGCCTCGCCGCCGACCACGAGGACGGACGGGCGGTGCCGCCCCTCGTCCAGGATGCCTTCGGCGAGCAGGACTTCGAGGTAGGAGGGGGTGAGGTCGAGGTAGTCGATGCGCTCCCGGTCGAGGTGCGCGGCGAGCGCGGCCGGGTCGCGGTAGGTGGCGTCGTCCAGCAGGTGGAGCTCGTGGCCGTGGACCATCCAGAGCACCGGGTCCCAGGAGGCGTCGAAGGCGAAGGAGGCGCTGTGGGCGACGCGCAGCCGCTCCCGGCCGGTGCGGCGTACGGCGGGGGCGATGTGGTCCTCGCCGAGGCCGGCGTGCAGGTTGGCCAGCGAGGCGTGGGTGACCACCACGCCCTTGGGGCGGCCGGTGGAGCCCGAGGTGTGCAGGACGTAGGCGGGCTGGTCGAGTCGCGGGGCGGGCAGGGCAGGCACGGGCTCGCGGTCGAACCCGGGCTCACCGCTGGGCCCGGCGTCGGCCGCTTCCGGGCGGACGGTGGGCAGGCCGGCGGGCAGGTCGAGCCCGGCGAGGGCCTCGGCGGTGGCGACCGCGCAGACCGGGCGGGCGTCGGCCAGGACGGCGGCCAGGCGCTGCGCGGGGTGGGCGAGGTCGAGCGAGACGCAGGCGCCGCCCGCCTTGAGGACGGCGAGCATCGCGACCAGGGTGTCGGTGCCGCGCGGCAGGGCGATCGCGACCGGCGCTCCGGCCCGGACGCCCAGGGCGGTCAGGCGGTGGGCGAGCCGGTCGGCGGCGGCGTCGAGCTGCCGGTAGGTCAGCGCGCTCGAACCGGAGCGGACGGCGACGGCGTCCGGGGTGCGGGCGGCCCGGGCGGCGAACAGCTCGGGCACGGTCCGCTCGGCCGGGGGCTCGGTGCGGCCCTCGGTGGCGCGGCGCAGGCCGTCCGGGTCGAGCAGGTCGATCCGGGCGATCGGCGTCCGCGGGTCGGTGAGCAGCAGCTCGGTGAGGGCGTCGAGGTAGCGCAGCAGGCCGTCGCGGTGGGCGGCGAGCGAGGCGGGCCCGTAGCGGGCCGGGTCGGCGTCGATGACCAGGCGCAGCGCGCCGTCCGGGCCGGGCGAGACGTTCAGGGCGAGGTCGTCCACCGGGCCGGCGGCGAGGTTGCGGACGGTGCCGGGCAGGCCGGCCAGGTCGAGGTCGCTCTCGAAGGCCTTGATGTTGACCATCGGGCCGAACAGGGCGCGGCGGTCGCCGGTGCGGCCGAGGTCGCGGCGCAGTTCCTCCAGGGGGTAGCGCTGGTGGCGGCGGACGGCGCGCAGCTCGCGGACCACGGCGCGCAGCAGCGCCTCGGCGCTGTCGGCGGGGCGCACGGCAAGGCGCAGCGGGAGCACGTTGGCGGCGGCCACGGGGGTGCGCAGGGCGGCCGGACCGCGCCGGTTGGCGAGCGGCAGGCCGAGGACCACGTCCTGGGCGCCGGTCAGGCGGTGGAGGTATCCGGCGGCGGCGGCGAGGAGCAGTTCGGCCCAGGTGGCGCGGACGGCGTCGGCGGCGCGCTCCAGGCGGTCGCGGGTGCCGGCGGGCAGGTCGGCGGTGAGGCGGACCGCCTCGCCGGGCACGACGTCCCGGTCGGCGGCGGCGGGTTCGGGGGTTCCCGGGAGTGCGGCCGGGGTGTCGGCGACGGCGGGTTCGGGGGTTCCCGGGAGTGCGGCCGGGGAGCCGGCGGCGGCGGGTTCGGGGCTTCCCGGGAGGGCGGCCGGGGTGTCGGCGCCGGCGGGTTCGGGGCTTCCCGGGAGGGCGGCCGGGGTGTCGGCGCCGGCCATCCGGGCGGACCAGTGGGCGCGGTCGGCCTCGTACTGCGCGCTCCCGCGGTACGCGGCCTCCTCGGCGGCGGCCTCGGCGAGTCCGGCGAAGGGGTTCGGGCCGGGTTCGGCTCCGGTGACGCGGGCGGCGTAGAGGGCGGCGATCCGCTCGCCGAGGAGGGTCAACGCGTAGGCGTCGACGGCGAGGTGGTGGATGCGGCGGTACCAGATCCGGCGGTCCTCGGCGAGGCGGATCAGCGCGTGGGTGAACAGCGGGCCCTCGGCGAGGTCGGCCGGGCGGGCGAGGTCGGCGCGCATCCAGGCCTCGGCCTCGGCGGCCGGGTCGGCGGCGGCCCGCAGGTCGAGGCGGTGCAGCGGCCAGCGGCGGCCGGGGCGCAGCCGCTGGCGCGGCGTGCCGTCCGGGCCGGTGACGACGACGGCGCTCAGCGCCTGGGCCTCGTCCACCGCCTGCCGCAGCGCCTGTTCGAACCGGTCCTCGTCGAGCGGGCCGGTGATCTCGACCGCGTCGCCGGTGTTGTAGACCGGGCTCGCGGGGTCGAGGGCCTGGGCGTACCAGATCGCGGCCTGGGCGGCGAGCAGGGGGACGTCGGCGGTCTGGCTGTCGGCGATCTGGGTTTCGACGGCAGGCATGGGGTGGAGAGCTCCTCGGGGATCCGGAACGCCTTACTTAGGTTAGCCTAATCTAACTTCATATGATCTGGTCAACGGCCCCGCACGGACGGGCCCCTGACAACCCGGAGACGCCACCCATGCCCCTGACCGAGCCGCCGACCACTCCCCCCGCCGAGGCCAAGCAGGACAAGCAGGCCGTGCGCGACCGCGTCCACGCCCACCGGGCCGAGCTGCTCGCACTCAGCCGCCGCATCCACGCCCACCCCGAGACCGCCTTCGAGGAGCACCTCGCGGCCGACTGGTGCGCCGAACTGCTGCGCGCACACGGCTACTCGGTCACCGCACCCGCCCACGGCCTGGCCACCGCGTTCGACGCGCGCCTCGGCAGCGGACCGGTCACCGTCGCGCTGGTCTGCGAGTACGACGCGCTGCCCGAACTCGGCCACGCCTGCGGGCACAACCTGATCGCCGCCGCCGGGATCGGCGCCGCGCTCGGGCTCGCCCCGCACGCGGACCGGCTCGGGCTCACCGTCCGGGTGATCGGCGCTCCGGCCGAGGAGCGCGGGGCCGGCAAGGCGCTGCTGCTGGAGGCCGGGGCGTTCGACGGGGTGGACGCCGCGATGATGGTCCACCCCTGCCCCGTCGAGATCGCCGACTTCCGCTCCTTCGCGCTCGGCACGCTGTCCGTCCGCTACACCGGGCGGGCCGCCCACCCGAGCCTCGACCCCCACCGGGGGCGCAACGCCGCCGACGCGCTCACCGTCGCCCAGGTCGCGATCGGGCTGCTGCGCCAGCAACTCCCGCCGCAGTGGCGGGTGCACGGCATCACCACGGCGGCCGGGACGGCGCCGAACCTGATCCCGGACAGCGCGAGCGCCGAGTACGAGATCCGGGCCTCGGCGGCGGAGGACCTCGCCGAGCTGCGCTCCCGGGTCGAGGACTGCTTCCGCGCCGGAGCGCTCGCCACCGGCTGCGAGGTCGAACTGACCCGACCCGAGCCGGACTACCTGGACATGCGCTCCGACGCCCGGCTGCTGGCCCTGTGGCGGGCCAACGCGGCGGCGCTCGGCCGGCCGGAACCGGTCGAGAGCGGACCCTTCGCCTGTACGGACATGGGGAACGTGTCGCACGCGGTGCCGTCCATCCATCCGGTGCTGGACATCACCGGCGGCGCCTGCGCCCCGCACGAGGCGGCCTTCGCCGAGGCGGCGCTGGGCGTGGAGGCGGAGCGGGCGGTGCTGGACGGCGCGGTGGCGATGGCGTGGACGGCGGTGGACCTGGCGACGGACCAGGCGGTGGACCAGACAGGGGACCTGGCGGTGGACCAGGCAGCGCGTCCGGCGGCCGAGGCCGCGGCGGGTGGGGTGCGCTGACCGACGGGGGGCGACCGACAACTTTCAGCGAACAGATGATGAAATCTGTCACCTGAACTCTGTTCGCTGAAAGTTGTCACCCGAAGTCCGTCCGCGTCCGCACCCCGTAGCGCCCGGCCGCCCGCCCTCACCCGCCGAGCAGCACCCCCGGCGCCACCCGCACCGCCGTCACGCCCAGCTTCCGCACCAGCTCCCCGACCTCGCCCTCCTGCCACGGGTCGGCGAGCACCACGGCGGCACCCGTCCGCAGCGGCCACAGGTACTCCCAGAGCGGCAGGCCCAGGTGGAGCACCCGGTCGCCCGGCCCGAGCGGGTGCTCGGCCTGGAGCTCGCGCACCCGGCGGTCCGCCTCGGCATGGGTGAGCCGCACGGCGGTCGGGCGCCCGCCCGGGCCGTACCCGACGCAGAGCAGGTGGTGCGGGGTCAGCGCCCTGGGCGGGTCGGTGGGCAGCTCGCCGCCCGTCTCCAGCCCGGCCAACGCCCCCGGCACCCCCTCCCCCAGCACGCAGACCGGCGCGTTCTCCGCCAGCAGCCGCTCCCGCCGCCCGGGCGTGTCCGCCGGGTCCAGCGGGAGGTACGCCGCGCCCGACTTCGCCACCGCCAGCAGCGCCGTCAGCAGTTCCGCCGGACGCCGGACGCCCGCCAGACCGACCACCGCGCCCGGGCGGGCCCCGCGAGCGGCGAGGGCGCGCGCCAACCGGTTGGCCGCGACGTTCAACTCCCGGTAGCGGACGGTCTCCCTGTCCGCGAGCACCGGCGCCGGCGCGTCCGGCGTCCGGGCCGCCTGCGCCTCGACCGGACCCACCGCGGTGGTCGCCGGGTACCGCACCGTACGGCGGGGCAGTGCGGGCAGCTCGGGCGCCGCCGACAGCACCGCCTCGCGGACCGCACCCGGGGCCGCGCCGCGGACCGCCTCGCGCACCCCCGCCGCCGTCACGCCCGCCGCCGCCATGTCCGGCGCCATCACCTCCGGCACCATCACGCCGCGCCCAGCAGCTCGGCCCAGGCCTCGATCGCCGGCCGCTCCGCGAGCTGGACGAACGCCACCTCGGCGCCCGCCTCCTGCCAGCGCCCGGCCAGGGTCATCAGCCGGATGGAGTCCAGCCCCCAGTCGACCAGGTTCTCGTCCAGCGGGATCTCCGCCGGGTCCTCGCCGAGCAGATCGGCGACCTCGGCCCGGATCCGCTCCACCGTGAAGCCCACGCCCGTCACTTCCCGCTCACCCCTTCGAGTTCCGCAACAACCGCGACACCAGTGACACCAGCGACGCCCGCGACACCCTGGACATCCGAAACGCCCGGGGCGGCCGGAGCCAGCGCCCCTAGCACGGCCGTCGCCGTGGTGACCGTCCCGCAGCGCCCGGCCACCCAGGCCAGCGCGTCGCGGTGCTCCGCCGGGCCGAAGTCGGCGACCGCGTCGGCCACCACGAAGGCCTGCACGTCCCGCATCCAGGCGTCGCACGCGGTGGCCTGCACGCCGATGTGCGCGTACACGCCGGTGATCACCAGCTGGTCCCGCCCCTGCTCGCGCAGCAGCTGCTCCAGCTCGGTGCGCACGAAGGCGCTGTACTTCCACTTGGTGAGCACCGTGTCCACCGGCTCCGGGGCCACGGCCTCGGCGATCGCGGTGGCCCGCGGGTCGTCCGGGATGCCCGGGCCCCAGAAGTCCTGCTGCAGCCCGCGCTCGGCCGGGCTCTGCCCGCCGAGCTGCGCCGAGTACACGACGGGGACACCGGCGGCGCGCGCCGCACCTGCCAACGCCGAGACGTTGTGCAGGAGTTCGGGCACCGGCGCGGCCTCGGCGTCGAAGGCGTCCAGGAAGTGGTTCTGCAGGTCGTGCACCAGCAGCACGGCGCGCGCCGGGTCCACCGTCCAGGAGACCCGGTTGGCGGGCAGCTCCTCGGCGGCGGGCATGGGATAGCGGGGAATGCGGGGCAGGCCCACGGTGGTGTTCCTTAGCTAGACGTGGCGGTGTGGGGGGTCAACGGGCGGTCGGCGGCCGATCCGCGGGCGCTCAGCGGCTGGTCAGCGAAGCCGCGATCGCGGCGCGCAGGTCCTTCTTGCTGACCTTCCCGATCCCGGTGGCCGGGAAGGCGGCGACGAACTCGACCCGGTCCGGCACCTTGTACTCGGCGAGCCCGCGCTGCCGCACGAACCTCTTCAACTCGACGCTCTTGGGTGGGTTCTCACGGTGCGAGGCACGCAGCACCACGTAGGCGCAGGTGCGCTCGCCCAGGTACGGGTCGGGCATCGACACCACCGCCGCGTCGTGCACCGCGGGGTGCGCGAGCAGGTGGTTCTCGATCTCCTCGGCGGCGACCTTCTCGCCGCCCCGGTTGATCTGGTCCTTGGCCCGGCCCTCGACCACCAGGTGGCCGGTCGGGGTGCGCCGGACCAGGTCCCCGGTGCGGTAGAACCCGTCCGCGGTGAAGGAGGCGGCGTTGTGCTCGGGCGCGTTCCAGTAGCCGCGGATGGTGTACGGCCCGCGGGTGAGCAGGTGGCCGGTGGCGCCGTCGGACAGGTCCCGGTCCTGGTCGTCCACCACCCGGACCTCGTCGTCCGGCGAGATCGGCCGGCCCTGGGTGGTGGTGATCAGCTCCTCCGGGTCGTCCAGCCGGGTGTAGTTGACCAGTCCCTCGGCCATCCCGAACACCTGCTGGAGCGTGCAGCCCAGCACCGGCCGCACCCTCCGGGCGGCCTCCTCGCTGAACTTGGCGCCGCCGACCAGCAGTACCTCCAGGCTCTCGTACCCGCGGGCGCCGCGCTCGGCGGCGTCCAGCCAGAGCAGTGCGAGCGGCGGCACCAGCCCGGTGATGGTCACGCCCTCGCGCTCGATCAGCGGGAAGGCCGTCTCCGGGGCGGGCTGCGGGCAGAGCACCACCCGGCCGCCGGCGTACAGCGTGCCGAGCGAACCCGGCGAGCTGAGCGGGAAGTTGTGTGCGGCGGGCAGCACGCACAGGTACACGCTGTCCCGGTCCTGCCCGCAGAGCTCGACCGAGCCGCGCAGCGAGTAGATGTAGTCGTCGTGGGTGCGCGGGATCAGCTTCGGCACGCCGGTGCTGCCGCCGGAGAGCTGGAGGAAGGCGACGTCCCCGGGCCCGGGCTCCCCGCCGAAGGCCTCCGGTCCGGGACCGTCGCAGGGCACGTCCGCGAGCCGGGCGTGCTCGCCCGGGTCCTCGCCGGCCACCAGCACCAGCCGAAGCGCGGGGTTCTCCGCCCGTACCCGGGTGGCGAGTTCGCGGTAGTCGTGACCGCCTTCGACGGCCGGCACCACATAGGCGACCGCCCCGGTGAAGGAGCAGAAGTACCCGATCTCGGCGTACCGGTGGGCGGGCAGCGCGAAGACCGGCAGCGCGCCGATCCGGAACAGCGCGAAGACGACCTCGAAGAACTCGGCGGCGTTGGGCAGTTGGACCACCACCCGGTCCCCGGCCCGGATGCCTCGGGCGAGCAGCCCGGCGGCCATCCGGTCGGCCCGGAGGTCGAGTTCGGCGTACGTCCAGCGCCGCTCGGCGGCCGCCACCGAGCGACCGCCCGGGTCGACGACGGCGATGCGCTCGCCGTGCGCGGCGGCGCGTTCGCGCAGCATCCGCCCGAAGGTCTCGCCGCGCCAGTACCCGGCGTCCCGGTAGCGCTCGGCGAACTCGGCGGGGTACGGGGTGAAGCCCGCCCGGGCGGTCTCCAGCGGCGTCACCGGGCCACCCCCGCGGCGTCCAGGAAGGTGCGGAACTTGGCGCTGGTCTCGGCGAGTTCGGCCTCCGGCCGGGACTGCTCGACCACGCCCGCGCCGGCGTACACCCGCAGCGTCCGCTCCTGCGCCTCGGCGCAGCGGATGGTGACCACCCACTCGCCGTCGCCGGTCGCGTCCTCCCAGCCGACCATGCCGGTGTAGAGGCCGCGGTCGAAGGGCTCGACCTCGCCGATGACCCGGCGTGCGACGTCGGTCGGCGTGCCGCAGACCGCCGGGGTGGGGTGCAGTGCGCAGGCCAGTTCCAGGGCGGAGACCGCGGGGTCGGCCAGCTCGCCGCGGATCGTGGTGGCCAGGTGCCACATCGCGGCCGTCCGTACCAGGGTGGGCCGTTCGGGAACTTCGAGGGTGCGGCAGTACGGCGCCAGCGCCTCGCTGATGGCGTCCACCACGACGGCGTGCTCGTGCAGGTCCTTGGGCGACTCGAGCAACGCGGCGGCGCGCCTGACGTCCTCACCGAGATCCTCGCTGCGCGGGACCGAGCCGGCCAGCGGGTTGGCCAGCACGGCCGTTCCCCGCCGGGAGAGCAGGAGTTCGGGGCTGGCGCCGATCAGGGTGCGGCCGCCGCCGGACGGGACGGCGAAGGTGTAGCCACCCGGGTCGCGCCGGGCCAGCCGCTGCAGGATGGCGGGCAGGTCGAGCGGCTCGGCGGCGCTCAGCTCCAGCGTCCGGGCCAGTACCACCTTGCTCAACTCCCCGCCGCGCAGCCGCTCGACGGCCGCCGCGACGCCGGCGCCGTACGCCTCCGGCGCGGGCACCGGGGCGATCCGCCAGTCGATCCGCTCGGCCGCCGGCGCGGGCAGCGCGATCAGTGGGTCGTCGCGCAGCGCCCCGGCGGTACGGACCCGGGAGGGCACGGCGAGTTCGACCCGGCTGTCCCGGTCGAACGCCACCGCGCCGACCACCAGCGGCCGTTCGACCCCGTCCCGGCCCGCCTCGGCCAGCGTCTCGGCGACCCGCACCGGCAGCGGCCGCCCGTCCTGGGGCACCCGGGCGTGCACGCCGGAGCCGAGCAGGGTGCGGGTCGGCGAGGCGAAGAACGCCTCGTCGGAGCCGGCCCGGTACTGGCCGAGCAGTCCGCTGGCCGCGCCGATGACGGCGTGGTCCGGGCCCTCGGCGAGGACGGTCGCCGGGGCGTCGGGCCCGGCGGGTATCGGCCCGGCAGGGGCGTGGTGCACCGTGGTCACGGCGGTCTCTCCAGTCTGGGACGGTTCTACGGGGGACGAGGAGGAACAGGAGGGCGGGGAGGAGAGGGAGGGCGGGCAAGGAGGAGGGACGGACGGGGCGCCGATCGGCACCGCCCTGCCCCGCTCAGGCGCGCAGGGTCGCGCCGCCGTCGACGTACAGGTCGTGCATGGTGATGTGCCGCGCCCGGTCGGAGGCCAGGAACACCACCGCCTCCGCGATGTCGGCGGGCGCGGCGATCCGCCCGAGCGGGATGCCGACCCGCCAGGCGCTCAAGTCGCCCTCGATCACCCGGCGTTCGGCCGCCTCGGCGTCCTCGCCCCACAGGGCGCGCTGCATCTCGGTGTCGGTCGAGCCGGGCGACACCACGTTGCACCGCACCCCGGACCGGGCGAGTTCCAGCCCCAGGCAGCGGGTGAACATGGTGGCCGCCGCCTTTGACGCCGCGTAGGCGGCCATCCCGGCCCGCGGCACCCCGGCGGCGTTGGACCCGACGGTCACGATCGCCCCGCGCCCGCGGTCCGCCATCCGACGGCCGACGGCACGGCCGGTGTGGAAGACGCCGGTGGTGTTGACCGCGAAGGTATCCGCCCAGTCCCCGTCGGAGATTTCGACGACCGGTGCGGTGCGCAGGATTCCCGCGACGTTCACCAGCGTGCCGATCGGCCCGAGTTGGCGTTCGATCAACTCCACGGCGTCGTCGACCGCCTGGGCGGCGGACACGTCGAGCACGTACGGACGCACCGTCGGCAGCTCGGCCACCAGGGCGTCGAGCCCGCCGCGGTTGCGGTCCACCGCCGCGACGACGGCTCCCTCGGCCACCAGCGCCCGCACCACGGCCGCGCCGATGCCCTGCCCGGCCCCGGTGACCATCGCCACGGCACCGGCGAATTCGGACTGCTGCTGCACAGGACATCCCCTCCGACCAGCAAGATTAGGCAAGCCTAACCTAACACAGCTGTTCGCCTGCATCGAGAGCCTGTGCGAACGTCAACTCGCTCCCGCTGGTACCGCGGCGGCCGCCCCCACCGCGAACGCGCCCCCGAACACGAGAAAGCCGCCCGCCCCCGGGTTGGGGGCGGGCGGCCTCTGCGTCTGCGGCCTCGATGTCCTACGGTCTCGGCCTCGGCGTCTGCGGCAGTGGCGCTGGTCGTGCCTGTGGTGCTGGTGGACGTGGTCGCAGTGTCCGGCGGGTCCCTACGGCAGGCGGCTCGCGAAGATCAGGTCGAAGCCGTCACAGCCCTCACCGTCGAGGTGTTCCGCGCGGCGCAGGCCGGCGCGCAGGGCGACGCGCCGGGAGGCGAGGTTCTCCGGGCGGACACGGGCGATCAGGGGGAGGTCCGGGGCGTGGGCGGACGCCCAGGCGGCGACGGTGGTGGCGGCCTCGGTCGCCACGCCGCGACCCCAGGCGGCGGGAGCGAGGCGGTAGAAGAGGTTGAGGATCGGCAGACCCGCCAAGGTCATCGGCTTGATGCCGCAGAAGCCCAGTACGGCCGGGGAGTCGTGCTCGCGGACCGTCCAGTAGCCGAAGCCGTGGCGCTCCCGGACCGCGTTCCAGCGGCCGCACAGCTCTTCGGCCTCCGGTGCGGGTCGCGAGGGCGTCCGAGGGGTTGTGGACGCAGGTGGCCGGGTCCCGGTGGACGGCGAGGACGGCGTCGATGTCGCCCTCCGCGGGGCGCAGCAGGGAGAGCCGTTCGGTCGTCAGTTCCTCGTGCGTGCCCGACCAGCGCGGGCTAACGCGGGGCGGCGGGGGTGGTGGCCGCCTTCGCGGGACCCGAAGGGGCCTTCGCGGGAGCGGTGGGGGTCGTGGCCGGAGATGTGGGGGTCGTCGGTGCCGCACCGGGGCCGGCCGGGGCCGGTGAGAGGCCGGTGCAGCCGCGCAGGCCGTCGCGGCGCTTGAGGGCGGCCTCGGCGGTGGCGCCGCTGACCGGCTCCGGGATGCCCTTGTCGTCGATGGTGGCCGGGGTGAAGGCCTCGCCGGTCACCTTGCCGTCGGCGGCGAGGGTGAGGGTGGTGACACCGGTCTCGTTGGAGTTGGGGTAGTTGGAGGTGCCGTACCAGAGGAAGTTGCCGAAGCCGTAGCCGATGTAGGTGTTGCCGAGCATGCCCGAGCCGACCATGGTGTGCGCGTGGGTGCCGACCACGGCCGTGGCGCCCGCGCCGGCGAGCTTCTTGGCGATGGTGGTCTGCGGACCGGTCGGACAGGCCTTGCCCTCGTCGCCCCAGTGCAGGTAGACGAGCACCACCGGAGCCTGCTGCTTGGCCGTCTCCACCGCCTTGACCAGCGCCGGCACGTCCAGAGCCGAGGCGATGCCCGGCTTGTTGGCGCCGGCCCGCCACTTCTGGTTGGTGAGGTCCTCGACCTGGCTGGCGGCGACCACCGCGACCTTCACCCCGCGCACGGTGGTGACGTACGGGGCGTACGCCTCCTTGGCGTTGCGTCCGAAGCCGACCACCGGGATCGGCGAGGAGTCCTTGGCGGCGAGGGTGTCGGTGAGGCCGTCGGCGCCGAAGTCCACGGCGTGGTTGTTGGCCATCGAGACGACGTCGACGCCCGAGTCCTTGAGCACCGACAGCGCCTTGGGCGAGGTGCGGAAGGTGTACGTCTTCGGCTCCGGGGCGCCGCGCCCGGTGATCGCGGTCTCCAGGTTGAGGACGGACAGGTCGGCGTCGGCGAGGGTGCGGGAGATCGGGCCGAGCGCGAGCTCGGGCGGCTGGACGGCCAGCCGGGCCTCGGTGCGGCCCTCGAAGTGGACGTCCCCGGCGAAGGCGACGGTGATGGTGCCGTCGGGCCGGGGCGGGGCGCTCTTGCCCGGGGCCGTGCCGGAGGGCGAACCGTCCGGCGCCGAGGACGGCGGGACGGGGGCGGCGGAGGCCGGGGCCGGTTCGGGGTCGTCCGGCCCGCAGGCGGCGACGGCGGTTATTCCGACGAGCAGCGCGACGGCGGCCGCGACACGGCGCATGAGTGGATCCCCCCGAGGATGATGCAAGAGCGGTCAGCCTACGCCACCGAATCACCACCACCCGGGCCCGAGCCCGCAACATTCCAGCCACAAAGGACACCCCCGGGCCGGGCTGCGCATCGACGGTCGGACATCGACCGGCGGACATCGCCGACCGCGCATCGGGGGCCCGGCATCGCCGGCCGGTCGCCGGACGCCCCCCTGGCCCGACCGTCCCAATGGCCCCGGCCGACCCGGCCACCGTGTCCCTGGCGCGGAGGCGGGCGGGGCGCGCAGCGTGGTGTGCAGGGAGCGAGTCCCGCGCCGAAGGCCGGGAGGTGTGGCGTGATGGGCAGCAATCAGATCTCCGCCGTGGGCGGCAGTCCCCCGCCCCTCACCCGGGAGCACCGGATCGTGGTCGGGATCGACGGCTCCGGGCCGTCGAAGGCGGCCCTGCGCTGGGCGGTCGGCCAGGCCGTGCTGACCGGCGCGGCGGTGCACGCGGTGGCGGCCTGGGAGTACCCCTCGCTGTACGGGTGGTTCGCGCCGATGGTGGACGACGGCTTCGAGCGGACCGCCCGCCGCACGCTGAGCGCCGAGATCAACGAGATCCTCGGCCCGGACCGCCCGGTGGAGGTCCGGGAGAGCCTGGTGCTCGGCCACGCCGCCGAGGTACTGCTGGAGGCGGCGGCGGGGGCCGACCTGCTGGTGCTGGGCAGCCGGGGCCGGGGCACCTTCGCCCGGACGCTGCTCGGCTCGGTGTCCACCCGCTGCGCCGTGCACGGCGCCTGCCCCGTGGTGATCGTCCGCGCCGACGGGACGGTGGCCGCCCCGCCGCCGGTCGCGGCCGGCGGCGAGGGCGTCGAGCAATCGGCCCCCGGCGCCGTGCGCACCAAGGACTGGCAGCTCAGCCTGCACGTGGTCGAGGACGAGGACACCACCCGGGTGCACGCCGTGCTGAACGCCGACGGCGACGTGCTGCACAGTGACGCCCGCTCCCGCCGCAACCCGCGCGACGCCCCGGCCCCCGCCGTCGGCGACGAGTTCGCGGTCGGCCGCGCCCTGGTGGACCTCGGCCACCAACTGCTGCGCTCCGGCGTCCACGGCGCCACCGGGCCCACCGAGGAGTGAACCGCCGCCCGCGGGCGACCGCCGGGCCGCGGCATGCGCATCGCCCCGTCGGGTACGCCATGCTGAATCACCGCTGGACCACCGCTGGACAATCGCCGAACCGCCGTACCGCCCCTCCCGCGACCCGACCGGAAGAGCCGCACCCCGCCATGGACACCACCCCGGCCCCCGAACCCCCGGCCGCCGAACCCCCGGCCGCCGAACCCCCGGCCGCCGAACCCCCGAACCCCGAGACCGCGATCCCCGAGGCCGTGGCCTCCGAGACCATGGCCTCCGAGACCGTGACGGCCGAGCCCGCGACCTCCGAATGCACCCCGCCCGACGAAGCCCCCGCGCCGGACTTCACCCCCGACGAGCGCGCCCGGGGCCGCGCGCTGCGCCGAGCCCAGCTGCCGTGGGCACTGGGCGGACGGCTGGCAGGCCTGGCGCTGACCCTGCTGCTCGGCCTCACCCCGGCCGGTGCCGCCCTGGTGACCGCCGTCGGCGGCTGGTTCGGCGGCTCCCGGACGGCCGGGGTGCTGGCCGGCGCGGCGGCCCTGGTGGTGCTCGGCCAGGCGCTGCAACTGCCGTTCGGCGCCGGGGCGCGGACCGTCCGGGCCCGGTACGGGCTGGTGACCCAGGGCTGGGCCGGCTGGGCGCTGGACGCCGTACGCGGCCTCGCGCTCACCCTCGTCCTCGTCCTCCCGCTCGCACTGGGCCTGTTCGCATTGACCGCCTGGTCGCCGCAGCACTGGTGGCTGCCGGCGGCGGGCGCGGCGGCGCTGCTGACGGCCGCGCTCTCCTTCCTCCATCCGCTGCTGATCGAGCCGGTGTTCAACCGCTTCTCCCCGATGCCCCCCGGGGAGCTGCGCACCGCGCTGCTCGCGCTGGCCGAACGGGACGACGTCCGGGTGCGGGACGTCCTGGTCGCGGACGCCTCCCGTCGCACCACCGCGCTCAACGCGTACGTCTCCGGGTTCGGGGCGACCCGCCGGATCGTCGCGTACGACACGCTGCTGACCACCGCGGAGCCGCGCGAGGTGGAGCTGGTGGTCGCGCACGAGCTGGGCCACGTCAAGCACCGGGACGTGCCGGTCGGCACCGCGCTGGGCGCGGTCGGCGCGGCCGTCGCGGTGGCCGTCCTCGGCCTGCTCGCCGCCTGGCCGCCGCTGCTGGACGCCGCCGGGGCGACGGACGCGGCGGACCCCCGGGCGCTGCCGCTGCTGGCGGCGCTCGCGGCGCTGCTGGGCACGCTGTCGGGGCCGCCGCAGTGCGCGGTGAGCCGCCGGATCGAGGCCAGGGCGGACCGGCACGCGCTCGAACTGACCGGAGACGTCGAGCAGTTCGTGGCCATGCAGCGCAGACTGGCCGTGGCGAACGTCTCGGATGTCGACCCGCCGAGGGTGCTTGAGCTACTGTTCGCCACTCACCCGAGTGCGACCAGGCGGATCGCCGCCGCCCGCGCATGGCGGGCCGCACCGGAGCAGCGAGCGCCGGGGCGGCGGGCAGCAGGGCGATGAGCGCCGGAGCGGCGAGCACCGGAGCAGCGTGCGACCCCGGGCAAATCCGTTGTATAGTGCAACAAATATCGAGGAGATAGGAACGCCGTGCCCGGCCGCCAGTCGTCCATCGAGACCATCCAGCGCGAGCTGACCGCCTTCGCCCGCCGCGCCCGGCACAAGGCCTCCCAGCTGCACCCCGACCTCTCCCTGGTCACGTACAGCATCCTCGACCTGATCACCGAGCGCGGCGGCTGCCGGGCCGCCGACGTGGCCGCGCACTTCATGCTCGACAAGTCCACCGTCAGCCGCCAGGTCACCGCCCTGGAGAAGCTCGGCCTGCTGGCCCGCGAGACCGATCCGGACGACCAGCGCGGCCAGATCCTGCGCGCCACCGAGGCCGGCCTCACCCTGCTGCGGGACGCCAACGAGCAGCGCAGGCTCTCCTTCACCGCGCGCTTCACCGACTGGTCCGACGAGGACGTCGCCCGCTTCGCCGACTACCTGGCCCGGTACGGCCAGGAGGGCTGACCTGGGGGAGCCACCCGGAACACCGGCCGGAGGGGCCTAACGGAGAGCCGGTCGAAGGGGCCGGTCGAGCCCTTCCGGGTGCGCCCCTCCGCCTCCACGGTGTACAGAGGAGGAGTGCCCCTCCGGCAGCGTCCCGATGCGCCGCACCGCTCGAACGCGACGCATCCCCCCGACCGCCGCCGCGCCTGGCTGCCCGACCGCCGGGTGCTGACGGCGCTGACCCTCGCGCTGATCGTGCTGATCGCCGTGGTCGACATCCTCTCCCCGCCGGACATCCACCTCGGCCCGCTGCTGATCGTCGCCCCCGCCCTCACCGCCTCCTTCGCCGGACCCCGGGCCACCGCCGCGGTCGCCGCGCTCGCGTTCGCCGCGCTGACCGTCATCGGCGCCGTCCGCGACAGCCTGACCAGCGCGAACATCGAGACCCAGCTGAGCGCGCAGCTGATCGTCTCGGTGCTGATCGTCGGCCTGCGGGTGCTGCGCGAGCGGCACGAGCGCGAGCTGGCCCGGGTGCGCTCGGTGTCCGAGGCCGCCCAGCGGGTGCTGCTGCGCCCGCTGCCGGAACGGATCGGACCGCTGCACCTGGCCTCGGTCTACCTGGCCGCCGAGGCCGAGGCGCAGGTCGGCGGCGACCTGTACGCGGCCGCCCGCACCGCCACCGGCACCCGGCTGCTGGTCGGCGACGTCCGCGGCAAGGGACTGTCCTCGCTCGGCGACGCGGCCCTGCTGCTCGGCGCCTTCCGCGCCGCCGCCCACCTGCACGCCGAACTGCCCGACCTGGCGGCCTACCTGGACGGCAGCGTCAGCTGGGACCTCGCCCAGCTCGCCGAACAGTCCCGACGGGACCGCCGCGACCGGCGTGAGCGACGCGAGCGGCAGGGCCTGCAAGCGTTGTCCGCCCTGCCCCTCCCCTCGCCCGAGGAGCCCCCCGAGGAGAGCGGCGAAGCCGGAGAATCCTTCATCACCGCCGTCCTGCTCGACATCCCCGACGACGGTTCCCCGGTCCGCCTGATCGACTGCGGCCACCCGCCCCCACTGCTGCTGCGCGCCGGCGGCATCACCACCCTCGCCGCGCACCATCCCTCCCCGCCGCTGGGCCTCGGCGAACTCGCGCCGGCGCGGTACGAGGCGGAGACCTTCCCGTTCCGGCCCGGCGACCGGCTGCTCATCTACACCGATGGCGTGATCGAGGCCCGCGACGCCCAGCGGCGTTTCTACCCGCTCACCGAACGCGTCACCGCCTGGCGCTCCGAGCGCCCCACCGCCCTGCTGCAGAGCCTGCGCCGCGATCTGCTCGCGCACGTCGGCGGCAGGCTGGACGACGACGCGGCCATGGTGGTGGTCGAGCGGCTGCCGTGAGGGTGGGCGACCGGCAACGACAAGCAATGGATGACGGCTAACAGATGACAGATTTCGAAATCTGTCATCTGATAGCCGTCATCTGAAAGCTGTTCCCTGAAAGCTGTTCCCTGAAAGCTGTTAGCTGAAATCCGTCGGCTGTCGGCTGTCGGCTGTCGATCGGACCCTGCGCCACGGCTTGTACGGCAGCTGCGGCACGTCGAAGCAGTTCGTGGTCATCGACGGCACCTGGGTGACCCAGCCGCCCTGCCCGCCCTGGGCCGAGTCCTGCCAACGGGCGGCGTTCAGGCACGCCCGGGTCGGCCCGGTGGGAGGCGGCTGCGGGACGAAGGAGGCGGGCAGGATCAAGCCGTGCGCGTCGTAGGGCTCGGCGCGGTTCATGAACGCCTCGACGCAGGAGCGCGTCGGCGCGACGCCGCAGGAGTCCAGCGCGTCGGTCAGCCACTGCGCGCCCGCCCAGCCCTCCAGCTCCCAGGCGGACAGCAGGGCGGCCCGGTCCGGGTGGTAGCGGGCCATCGCGGTCCGGAAGTCGTGGACCGCCGGGTACTGCTCGTCCTCGTAGTTCAGGCTCGACGAGGTCGCCCACAGCGCGTTGCGGCAGTCCGGCGAGGAGGCATAGTCGGTGCGCACCGTCTCCGACCAGTTCTGCACGTTGGTGCCCTTCGCCGCCACCGTCACCCCGGCCTCGTCCGGCGCCCGGCACAGCGCCGCGTTGCCCCGGGAGTCCATCGCGTCGAACAGCAGCTGCGAGCCGTCGGCGTGCACCGCCGCGGCCACCGCCTGGAAGTTCGGCAGCGCGAAGTCCACCGTCCGGAGCAGCACCCGGCACCCCTCGGCCTCCAGCCCGGCCTTCAGCTGTCCGGCGTAACGGGTCGAGTCGGCCTGGTTGTGGGCGACCACGGCGGCGCTGGTCGCGCCCAGTCGCTGCTTGAAGAACCGGAAGACCTCGGTGCCCTGGTAGAGCGTGCCGTTCCAGCCGACCGTCCGTCGCGCGGGGCGCCGCTGCCGTAGATCCCGTAGAGGTGCGGCCAGCGGTCGTACTCCGTGCCGATCGGCTGACCGCCGACGTCCGGCACCGCCTTGCCGCTCACGTACGGGGCGCCCGCGTAGTCGAGGACGCTGCCGCTGACGAAGGCGAAGACGTGTTCCCGGTCGATCAGCCGGTGCATGCAGTCCTGGTTGCCGACCCCGCTGCCGCCGTCGTCGCAGGTCACCAGCCGGACGGTGCGCCCGTGCAGGCCGCCGCGGTCGTTGAGGGCCTGGAAGAAGGCCTGGGCGCCGTAGCGCGGACCGCTGAACACCTCGCTGCCGACCGGGCTGGTGAGCGAGGTGACCAGCCCGATCCTGACCTCCGTGGCGGTGACCCCGGTGTCGGAGGCGGGGTTGGCGCTCCCGGCCGCACCGGTGGCTCCGGTCACGCCGGTGGCTCCCGCAGCAGGGGAGGCGAGGGTCTGGCGGGTCGCGAAGGCCTCGGCCGGCAGCCGGCAGCCGGGTGCCGCAGCCGGCGAGCAGCGCGGCGAGGGGCGGCAGGAGGACGGCGAAGCGGCCGGTGAGGGCGCCGCGGGAGCGGTCCGGGCGGACCGCCGCCCGGACACGGCCGGGCCGCCGGCGCGGGAGCGCGTCGTCGGCCGGGCGGCGCGGCGGTCGGCCGCAGCCGGTCAGCCGCAGCCGGGGATCGGGGTGGCCGTGGCACCGCCGGCCTGGGTGAGCAGACCGCACAGGGTCGAGCGGGACACCTTCCAGGTGCCGTTGTCGAGGACGGACTGGCCGGTCGCGCTCGGCTCCACCACGTTGCCCTGCAGCGAGAGCGCGTACGTGACGGTCGCGTCGCTCGCGTCGGTGAACGCGACGCCGGCGACCTTCGCCTGCACCTGGCCGACCCTCGGGTCCTGGGCGAAGCCCTGGAGCGCCGGGAGCAGTTCGTCGCCGCCCTGGAGCAGCTGGGCCTTGTCGGCGATCGGGGTGTCGGGGTCGAAGAACCTCTCCCAGTTGGTGGTGATCTCCCCCTTCGCGGCGGCCGGGTCGGCGGGGGCCGTGCCGGTGGCGGTGGCGGTGGCCGTCGCAGGGGCGGACTCGGTGGCGGTCGCCGTGACGGTGGCACCCGTCCCCGCCGGGGAGGTGGCCGCAGAGCCGGACTTGCCGTCGCTGCCGCACGCCGCCGCCGTACCCGCGAGCAGCAGGACGAGCAGTACCCTCGCCGCCCGCCGGGCCCGGCGGGCGTCCTCGGGGGTGCCGCTTCGCGTCACGTGCATGGTGGTCTTCCCTCTCGACTGCGCCGCCCGGGCCCCGCTCTCCGTGTCCCGGATGCTGTTCCAGGCCGATCCTGGAAACGTCTCAAGTGACACCATGAAGGCGGATCCATGGATGAATCACAATCCGACGGAGAAATCACCCGTAACGCCCCGGAGGGTTCGCCCGTCCGACGCGGCGGCCACCCGCTGCGCGCCGTCCGGGACGGATTCCGTCGGGACGGGTTCCTCCGGGACGGGATCCGTCGGGACGGGTTCCGTCGGACTCGGCCGCTGCGGACCGCCCGGGAGTGGGCGGGCTGGCTGCTCGCCGCGGTCGACGCGGTACTGTGCGTGCTCGGCTGGTACGGGACCTCCGGTGAGCGCTTCGTCGAGCAGCAGGTCCCCTACCTAACCTCGTCCACCATCCCCGGCACGGCACTGATCGTGTCCGGGACCCTCCTGATCGCACTGCGACCGCCGTCCCCGCCGGAGCACACGGATCTGACCGACCGACGGGTGGAACGGCTGTACGACCTGCTGGTCGAACCGGACGCCGGGCCCGCTCCACCGGACCCGGCCGACCGTTCCGGACAGGCCGACCGTTCGGGGCAGGCCGACGAAGCCGGCGAGGCCGATGTCACCGATGACGCCTGGTGGCTGGCCGTCCCCGAGGGCACCCGCTACCACCGGCCGGACTTCCCACTGGTCACCGGCAAGGACCTGGCCGCACCGGTGGACGCGAACGCCGTCCGGACCCGGGGCCTGACGCCCTGCCCGCTCTGCTCTCCGTTCGCCGCCGGGCCGGGCCCCACCCGTCCGGGCGAGTCCGCCCCGCCGAGTGGCTGACCGCCCATGAGCCCGTCGCCCCTCGACGCCGGCACCGTCGCAGGAGTCTCCGCCATCGCCGTCGGCGTCCTCGCCGCCACGATCGGCCGCCTCCCCGGCGGAATCGCCGCCCTCCCCCTCCCCGGCGGACTCGCCGCGCACCCCCGACGGCCCCTCTCCCCGGGTCCCGCCTCACCCCGACCGGCCGCCGACTACGGTCCCTCATCGCACGGGACGGACGGCGATGATCCTCAAGTCCCCCACCACGCAGGCCATCGGGGGACCCGGCGGAACCTTCGGGGCCCCAGCCGCGACGAGGACCACCGAGCCGCCGGGCCAAGGACCGGCAAGCCCCTCGGCCACGGACAGCGGTTGTCGCACGGCCCGCGGAGGGAGAGGGACGACTGTCTCCGCCGGACCGCGGCAGGCGTTGCCCGAGGGGCCAGGGCACACACACTCCGGAACAGCAATGCAGCGGCTACGAGCTGCGGCGGGCCCGTTCAGCCCCACCTGGCTGCCACCGACCCCACGGGGTACGGCCCGGCCGATTGGGCCGGGGAGCGAGGATCACCGCGCGAGGCGGGCGGTCGTGATCACCAGGTCCCCCTGCGCCCAACCCGTCGGGCGATACCGCAGGGCCGTCAGAGCCACCCGGCGAAGTCACCGGCGAGTCACAGCCACGAGCGACCGAACGATGGGCACCGCAGCGAGGGCGGTCCCGAGGCTCTCGGCTCACCCGCTGCTCGCCGCGGCGGAAAGTGCAGCGCACGGGCCGACCGCGGGCAGGGGGCCGGCCGCACGGGCGCATCGTCATCCGCAGGCGCAGGCGCAGGCCCACGCCCACGCCCACGCCCACGCCCACGCCCACAGCGCAGATCACCTCACCGGAGGAACTGCCATGACCACCCCGCCCCACAACGGCAGGCCGCTCCGCAGCGCGCGGGGCACGACCATGAGCGCCACTCCCCCACCGCCCGACTCACCGCGCGGGGCGTCGTGCGGCGGTACGGGGGGATCGAGGCGGTGGGCGGGGTGGACCTGGTGGCGCGGGCGGGGCGGATCACAGCGTTGATCGGGCCCAACGGGGCGGGGAAGAGCACCTTGTTCGACTGTCTGGCCGGGACGGTGCGGCCCGACGGCGGGCGGGTGCCGCTCGGCGGGCGGGACGTCACCGGGCTGCCCGCGCACCGGCGGGTGCGGCTGGGGCTTGGGCGGACCTTCCAGCAGATCGCCGCCGAACCGGCCGGTGGGCAGCCCACGGGGGTGTTGCGCCTGGTGGAGCCGGCACGGGCGTTGGCGGGCGAGCCCCGGGTGCTGCTGCTGGACGAACCGGCGGCGGGCCTCGACGCCGCGCAGACGGCCCGCCTGGTGTCCGTCCTGCGCGGTCTCACCGAGCGCGGCATGGCGCTGCAGCTGGTCGAGCACGACGCCGAACTGGTCGCCGAACTCGCCGATGCCGTCTACGCCATGGTGCAGGGTCGGGTGGTCGCCGCCGGACCGGCCGCGGCCGTCCTGACCGATCCCCGGGTCACCCGGGCGTGGGGAGCCGCCACATGATGCCGAACCGCCCGACCTCCGGGGTGGGTTGATTCCCGTCGAAGCCGCCCTTCGTGCCGCCCGGGTCCGCTACGGCCCGCTGGAGGCGCTGCACGGTGTCGACCTGGACTTCCCGTCCGCCGCCGTCACGGTCCTGCTCGGCCGCAACGGGGCCGGGCGGACCAGCGCGCTGCACGCCCTGGCCGGGGTGGTACCGCTGTCGGGCGGGCGGGCGCTCTGGCGGGACCGGGACATCGGCGGGCTGTCGGTTGCACCAACGGGTGCGGCGGGGCCTGGCCGTGGTCCCGGCCGGTCGCGGGGTGTTCGGTTCGCTGACCGTGGCCGAGAACCTGCTCCTGGGTGGGCCGGGGCGCGCCGAGGTGCTGGAACTGTTCCCGGAGCTGATCGCCCTGCTGGGCCGCCGGGCCGGCGCCCTGTCGGGTGGCGAGCAGCAACTCGTCGCTGTCGGGCGGGCCTTGGCGACGCGGCCCGCTCTGCTCCTGCTGGACGAGCCGGAGCGCGGCCTGGCCCCGGCCGTCACCGCGCGGCTGCACGCCCACCTGCTGGCCGGCGCCGCCGACGGCCGTGCGGCCGTGCTCGCCGCGCAGTCGCTGCCGCACCCCCTGGCCGGGGCCGCGGTGGTGCACGTGCTGCACCGGGGCGAGGTGGCGTTCTCCGGCGAGCCCGGGGAGGTCCTCCCGGGCGGTCTCTTCCCGTCAGGTCCGGACGAGGCCCGGTTTCCGCGCCGGTGACCGGCTGCCCACCGTCCGACAGGAAGCAAGGCAACCAGCCCCGTTGAATTACTTTTTCATGACTTTCGGATGACCTTTCCCTTCCAAACCGGTCGTTACGATGGCCGCACCCATGTCGATCGGGATCGACATAGCCGGGTAGGGGGACCTGACCGTGAACCACATCCACGTCCAGACACATGCGTTGCGACAGTCGGCGAACGGCCTCACGGAGGCCGCCAAGACCTTCGGCCCCGTCGGGCACTGGCTCGACAACAGCCACACGGCCGCCGACGCGATGTCGGCCTGGGACTCCGGTCCGGCACTGAAGGACTGCGCCGACGCCTGGCAGGCCCACGTGAAGTCGGTCGTCGATCAACTCCATCTCTACTCCTCACAGTTGCACGAGTCGGCGCAGTCCTACGACCAGGCCGACCAGGAGTACGCCCGCCGGCTCGACGCCGCACTCGGTGACCTCGGGGGCACGGAACCGGGGCAGCAGCCGTGACGATGACCATCGCGGCGCTCAAGGCCGCCAACAGCATCGACGTCGATGCCGCCGCCGGCTCCTGGCTCTCCCTGTCCAAGCAGGCGTGGCAGGCCGTCAACGACATCCATGCCAACGGTGTCGACCCGCTCAAGGAGAACTGGAAGGACAAGGTCGGCGAGGCCGCCGGCCGCAAGCTCCAGGAGCAGGCCCAGATCCTGGAGGCCGGCGCGGACATCATGCGCGGCGTCGTCATGATCCTCGACGGGCTGAGCGCCGGCATCACCCGGGCCAAGCTCACCCTGAACTCCGCCCTGGACATGGCCCAGCAGTACGGCCTCACCGTCGACGAGACCACCGCCACCGTCCACGGCAGCGGCGGCGCGGCGGCCTCGAACGACAACGCCGTCCAGGAGGTGGACGCCATGCTCCAGGAGGCGCTGCGCGAGGCCGCCCAGGCCGACAAGCTGGCCTCCGCCGAACTGCGCAAGCTCGCCGCCGCGACCTGCGAGACCGACCCGCGCAAGGCACTGGACCAGCTCCAGCGCGAAGCCTCGCAGACCGAACTGTCCATGTACACCGGGGGCATCCCCAGCGGGCAGGACCCCCGACTGGTCGCCGACTGGTGGAAGGCGCTGACCGACAACCAGCACAAGCAGCTGATGCTCTCCGACCCCGTGACCCTCGCCAACCTCCCGGGCATCCCCGACGACGTGAAGGTGGGCCTGCGCGGCGGGCCCAACGCCAAGTACGACCGGGTGAAGACGGTCCAGTGGGCGCTGGAGCACTGGAACGACACCACCATCGACGTCTTCGACGACAACTGCACCAACTTCGCCTCCGAGGCGCTGCGCCAGGGCGGCGTGCACGCCAAGTGGGACCAGTGGTGGGGCTGGCGCGGGGACGACACCTGGGGACGCAGCGACGACGCGGGCGGCGACTGGCTCGACCAGCGGCTCGACTATTCGAAGAGCTGGGCCGGGGCGCAGAACATGCACGACTTCATGATGCGCCACGGCGGTCAGGAGGTCCCGCCGGGCGAAGTGAAGCCCGGGGACATCGTCTACTACGAGGAGGACTCCGACCAGGACTCCCAGGACAAGAAGGGCGTCGTCCACCACACCGCGGTGGTGACGGCGGTGACCCCGGACGGGGACATCCGCTACACCCAGCACAGCGGCGGCCAGCAGAACGCGAGCATGGGCGGCCGGATCGACAGCTTCCAGGAGCAGCGCGGGCACCAGAAGCTGCACTTCGTCCGCGTGAATCCGGACTGGTACTAGGCGTATGAGTGAAGAACAGCGCTCCCCGCGGTGGCTCCGGGCGGGCGGCCCGCTGCTGCTCGCCTGCCTCGGGTGGGCGTGCGGCGTGCCGACGCTCGTCGCGGACGGCGACATCCACGGGCTCGTGAGCCGCTGCCAGGACAGCCCCGGCGCCCCGGCCCCCGTACTGCCGCTCGCCTGGGCGGGGTTGGGGCTGGCCGTCGTCTCGGTGTGCTGGGGCGGCTGGCAGCTCGTCGCCGCCGTGCGCCGCAGGACGTTCCGGATCGGCCCGGGGCACGCCCTGCTGTGCGTACTTCTGCCGCTGGCGGCGATCGGGGTGCCGTTCCAGTACGCCCTGGTGCAGACCGCCGTGCACGACACCGGGGCTCAGCGGAGCAGCTGCTTCGGGCAGGGCCCGCTCACGGGCGCGGTCGATCCGGCCGCGGTGCCCCGGACACGGCTCCCGGCCTGATCGCCGCCGGGCAACCCGGCGCACGAACCCGAACCCGAACCCGAACCCGAGGCCGAGGCCGAGCCCGAGCCCGAGCCCGAGCCCGAGGCTGAGACTGACAGCGAAGCCGCCGAGGGCGGCGGGCACGACGGCCGTCGTGCCGAGGACGCGCGGGTGGTAGTGGTAGAGGTCGAACACGCCGAGGCTCCTCCCCGGGGACCCGGACGGTCCCCGCTCGTGGTGCCTCAACGATGACCCCGGCCGGCCCTCCCCCGCATGTACCGAACGGCACATCCTGAGCAGCGGCACCCCCGTACTCCCCTGCCGATCGGCCCAGTTCCCCAGGTCCCGGCCCCTCCGGCCCCGGCCCCCTCGACTCCCGGCCCCTCCGGCCCCGGCCCCTCGGCCGCCCTCGGCCGCCCGCGGCCGCCTGCGGCCGGGCCTACGGCTGGCGCACGTAAGGGGTCGTCGTGCTCACCCAGGCGAAGCCGAGGCGCTGGAGGATGGGCCGGCTCTGGTCGCTCGCGTCGACCTGGAGGTACTGGTAGCCGAGTTCGGCCGCGAGCCGGGCCCGGTGGGCGATGAGGGCCCGGTAGATGCCCCGGCCGCGCCAGTCCGGTGCGGTGCCGCCGCCCCAGAGGCCGGCGAACCCGGTGTCCGGGACCAGCTCCATCCGGGCGCCGCTGACCGGGCGGTCGCCGGCCATCGCGACGACCATGCTGACCGTCGAGGTGCCGTGCCGCAGGTGGTCGAGCAACCGCGCGCGCAGCCCGGGGTGCTCGGAGCCGAAGGCCTGTTCGTGGGCCTCCATCAGCAGGTCCACCCCGGCCGGGTCGGTCACCGGGAGCAGCCGGACCCCCTCGGGCAGGGCCGCGTCGGTGGGCAGGTCCGCGATCCGGGCGAGCATCAGCGCCTCGTCCGGCTCCGGGGTGAAGCCGGCCGCCAGCAGCCTGGCGCCGAGATCGGCGGGGCGGTCGTGGGAGTAGGCCTTCCACTCGAACTCCAGGCCCAGTCCGGCGAAGTGGCGCACCTGCGCGGCGATCGCCGCGTCCGCGCCGGCCTCGTCCAGGCCGGACCAGACGACGCCGTTCCAGCTGTGCTCCGGGCCCACCTGCCGGATCACCGCACCGTCGCGTTCGACGCGGCAGCCGGGGTCGGGCGGCGCGTTGCGCCGGAGCCGGTCGTCGAACAGGGCGAGCACCTCGTCATGATCCATCCGCTCACTCCAGCACGGTCCGGGAGCGCGCGCCATCGAGTTTCCGTGCCGCCGACCGCGGGCGACGGTCCCCGGCGGTCGCATCCACGGCGGTCGCACCCGCGGCGGTCGCACCCACGGGGGCCGCATCCGCGGGGGCCGCATCCGCGCCCGGCGTCCGCTCCGCCGCCCCGATCCGGCCGGACCGGATCGCCTCGCCCGGCGCCCGAGCACCCATGATGGCGTCCAACAGGCCCCGGGCCCGGTCGAGTTCGTCCATCTGCCGGGTGATCCTGGCGCGCTCCCGGGCCAGGCCGGCGAGCAACTCGGGGCAGGTCGGGCCGGGCGTTCGCTGCCCGGGAAGCGGCAGGCCGTGGAGGATCTCGGCGATCACGGTGCTGTTGAGCCCGGCCGCGAGGAGGGTGCGGATGCCCCGGACGGTGTCCACGTCCCGCTCGTCGTACTCGCGGTAGCCGCTGGGGCGGCGCTCGGGGGCGAGCAGCCCCTGCTCCTCGTAGTAGCGCAGGGCGCGCGGGGTGACGCCGGCGCGCCGGGCGAGTTCTCCGATCCGCATCGCGGACACCTCCTCGGCGGAGCGTCCGCGCCGTCCGCCGCGACGTTCCACCGTGCCTCTGCGCCTTGACTCTGCCGTCGGCGTGAAGCTCTAGCGTAGCCGCCGTGCCGAACGAACGATCTTCCTCAACCACCCCTGCCCGAACCGCCGTTGCCGTGCTGGGCCTGGGCCCGATGGGCCGGGCGCTCACCGGGGCGCTGCGGGCCGCCGGACATCCGGTCACCGTGTGGAACCGCACACCGGGCCGGGACGCCGAGCCGCTCGCCCTCGGCGCGCGGTCGGCCGCGAGCGCCGCCGAGGCGGTGGCGGACGCCCCGCTCGCGCTGCTCTGCGTCCGCGACCAGCCGGCCGCCCGGAGCGTGCTGGAGGCGGCCGGAACGGCGCTGCGCGGCCGGACCGTCGTCAACGCCACCTCGGTCTCCCCGGACGACGCGCGGGCGAACGCCGCCGACGCCGAGGCCCGGGGCTTCCGCCTCCTGGACGCCGCGGTCCTCACCCCCACCCCGACCGTCGGCCGCCCGGAGGGCACCGTCCTCCTGAGCGGCGACGCCGAGGCCTTCGCCGCCCACGAGGCCGCACTGCGGGCACTGGGCGGCACCGTACGCCACGTGGGCGCGGACCCGGGGCGGGCGAGCGCCTTCGACGCCGCCCTGCTCGACCTGTTCTGGACCACCGTGCACGGCTACCTGCACGCCCTGGCGCTGGCCCGCGCCGAGGGCATCGGCGGCGCCGAACTCGCCCCGTACGCCCAGGGCCTGCCGCGCCTGCTGCCGCCGCTGATCGACGGCTACGCGCAGCGCGCGGACGAGCGCAGGCATCCGGGCGACCGCAGCAGTCTCGCCTCCGCCGAGGCCGGGCTGGCGCACGTCGCGCACACCGCCCGGGCGCGCGGCCTGGACACCTCCGTGCTGGACGCGGCGCTCGCCCTCACCCGGACGGCGGTCGGCGCCGGACACGGGGCGGACGGAGTGTCCGTCCTGGTCGAGCTGCTCACCGGGAGCCGGGTGCCCGGTGGCGGCCCTACTGCGCCAGGTACCCGCCGTCCACCGGCAGCACGACCCCGGTGACGAAGGACGCGTCGTCGGAGGCGAGGAAGAGGACGGCCGCCGCGACCTCGGCCGGGTCCCCCAGCCGCCCCATCGGGTGCCGCTTCTCGATCGCCGCGAGGTACTCCGGGCCACCGGGCTCGTCGTACAGCCGGGCGACGCGCGCGGTGGTGATGGTGCCGGGGGCGACGGCGTTGACCCGGATGCCGCGGTCGGCCCATTCCACGGCGAGGTGTTTGGTGAGGCCGGAGGCGACGAACTTGGCGGGCCCGTACACCGCCTGGCCGCGCTGACCGGCCTCGCCGGAGATGGAGGACAGGCAGACGATCGAGCCGCCGGGCCGGTCCTGGGCGGTCATCGCCTCGATCGCGTACTTGCAGGTGAGGAACATGCCGCGGCCGTCCACCGCCATCACGTGGTCCCAGTCCTCGGCGGTGGCCTCGGTGATCTCCATCAGGGGGATGATCCCGGCGTTGGCCACCAGGACGTCCAGTCGCCCGTGCCGCTCGACGGCGGCTGCCACCATCCGGCGGGCGTCCTCGTCCCGGGCCACGTCGCCGACCACCGTGCTGACGGCGCCGGGGAATCGTTCGGCCAGCCGGTCCAGCCCGGCCGCGTCCACATCGGTGGCGACCACCGACGCGCCCTCCCGGGCGAAGCGTTCGGCGACCGCCCTCCCGATGCCGTTGGCCGCACCCGTCACCACACAGGAGCGGCCGGCCAGCCGCCCGCCCGCCGGGCTCTCCGCGTTCACAGTCACCATGGCGGGACTCTACCCAGCCGACGGGCGGGAGCCGGGGCTCTTCGGGCGGTACGCCGGATCCGGACGGTCGGCGGCGCAAAAGCGGTCCCGGAGCGGTCCCGGAGCAGCCCCAGGACGACGCCAGGCGGCTCGAAGGGAGCACGAAAGGAGCGCGAAGGGAGCACGTAGGGACTGCGAAGGGACCGCGAACAAGCTCCAGAGCGACACGCAGGGAGCGCGAGGACGAGGCCGGCGGAGAGCCGGAACGGCGGCGGCCGGGACCGTCGGTACGGTCCCGGCCGCCGCGCCGGCTCGACTGCGGGACCTACACCCGCACGTCGGTGGCCAGGACCTACACCCGCGCGTCGGTGGCCAGGGCCTGCGCCACCGGGAGGTTGGGCTGCGGGTGGGTCAGCAGGTGCACGCCCGCCGCCAGCGCGCCGCCGACCAGCGGGGCGAGCAGGAACAGCCACAGCTGCGACAGCGCCTCGCCGCCCGCGAACAGCGCCGGGCCGAGGCTGCGCGCCGGGTTGACCGAGGTGCCGGTGAGCGGGATGCCGACCAGGTGGACGACCACCAGCGCGACGCCGATCGGCAGCCCGTCGAAGCCGACCGCGGCCAGCCGGTGGGTGACCGCCAGGACGACGTAGACCAGCAGGAAGGTGAGGACGACCTCGGTCAGGAACGCGCCGCCGGCGTTGATGTGCACCTGGGAGCGGTCGCCCCAGCCGTTGGTGCCGAGCTTGCCGTGGGTCTCCAGCCCCGGTATCTGCTTCGCCAGCAGCAGGACGAGCGCCGCGCCCGCGATGCCGCCGAGCACCTGCGCCACCCAGTACGACACCGCCGTGCGGCCGTCGATCCGGCGCGCCAGCAGGAAACCGAGCGTCACCGCCGGGTTGACGTGGCAGCCGGAGATCGGGCCGAGCGCGTACGCGAGCGCCAGCAGCACGAAGCCGAAGGCGAACGCGATGCCCACCGGACCGATCGCCTCCCCCGCGAGCACCGCCGCACCCACCGCCAGCAACACCAGCAGCAGGGTCCCGACGAACTCGCCGATCACCGCCCGCCTGTCCGTTCCGCCCATGCGCCTGGTCCTCCTGACCGTCAGGGCAGGCGGTCCGGTGCCGCCCACGTCCGGCCAACCCTGGTCGACCGTTCGGGGGACCGCATGTCGGCCGGACGGCTCAGCGCCGTGTTCACGGCGCGTCCGCCTGCCGAATTACTCCGAACGGATGAAACCGTACGAAAATGGCGAGCCCAATGCAAAACGGAGGTAAAACGGGCAGACGGGTACAGGACGGGCGGTGAACGGCTATCGGACCGTCAGCACGATCTTCCCGCGCAGGTGCCCGGCCTCGCTGACCCGCTGCGCCTCGGCCGCCTCCGCCAGCGGGAACACCCGGTGCAGCGGCAGCCGCAGGGTGCCCGCCTCGTGCAGGGCGAGCGCGGCCGCGAACGCGCGCCGGTGGTGGGACTCCACGCCCTCGACGCCGCCGTTGAACCGGACGCCGTGCTCCTGCGCCCCCACGACGTCGGCGATCGTCAGCACCCGGTCCGCGCTGCCCGTCAGCTCGATCGACAGCGGCAGCACCCCGCCCCGCCCGGCCGCGTCCAGCGCCCGGTCCACCCCGCCCGGCGCGGCGGCCCGCACCCGCTCGGCCAGGCCCTCGCCGTACGCGACCGGGATCGCGCCGAGCTCGCGCAGGTGGTCGTGGTTCGCCTCGCCGGCGGTGCCGACCACGGTGATCCCGCGCGCCCGGGCGAACTGGAGCAGCACGGTGCCGACCCCGCCGGCCGCGCCGTGCACCAGCAGCGTCTCGCCCGACCGCACGCCCAGCAGGTCGAGGACCCGCTCGGAGGTCTCGGCCGCCGTCGGGAGCGCGGCAGCCTCCTCCCAGCCCAGCCCCGCGGGCTTGTGGGCCAGCACCGCCGCGTCCACCAGCGCGTGCTCCGCGTACGCGCCGCCCATCATGCTGCCGAACACCTCGTCGCCGGGAGCGAAGCCGCCCACCCCGGCGCCGACGGCCTCGACCACGCCGGACACCTCGACACCCGGCACATAGGGGAAGACGACCGGGAAGAGCGCGGCCAGCTCGCCGGTGCGCAGCCTGCGGTCCACCGGGTTGACGCCCACGGCGCGGACCGCGACCCGCACCTGGCCGGGCCCGGGCGCGGGCAGCTCGATGTCGATCGGGCGCAGCACGTCCGCGCCGCCGAACTCGGAGAAGGCGATCGCCTTGGTCATGGAAGGTCCTTAGGTTTCAGTGGAGTTGCCGGCGGCTTCGCCGACGGAGCCAGTCGGTGGCGTTGCCGTCGGGTTCGCCGACGGGTTCGCCGACGGGTTCGCCGACGGAGTCGTCTGTGGAGCCGGCCCGTGGAGCCGGTCGCTTCCGACGACTTCCATCCTGTGCCCGGGACGGCGCGGGCCCGCCCGGCCCTTCGGACGGTTCGACCTGTCCGAACGGCCAGGCCGCGCCGGCGGCACCCGAACTAGGCTGGACCGCATGGACGACATGAACGGCGCGGCGGACACCGCCGGCACGGACGAGCCCTGGCAGCGGCACTGGGGTCGCCCCGAGGACGCGCTCGCCCGGGCCGTCGAGGTGCTGCGCGCTCCCCGGCCGGACATCCTCCCCCGCCTGTCCGAGGTGCTCGACACCCTCGTCCCGCACACCGCGCTCGCGCAGCTCAGCGGCGTCTGCACGTTCAACCCCACGAACGGCTACGGCCCGCCCGAGCTCACCGCGGCCATGAGCACGCGGGACCTGTCCCGGCTGGCCGAACGCGCGGCCGCGACCACCTCGGCCGGCCGGCCCTGGCAGGGCGAGGCCGAACTCGCCGGACGGACCCGGCCGGTGGTGGTCGTGGCCACCACGCCGGCCGACGACAGCGGCGCCGCGCTGGTCCTCGTCCGGGCGGGCACCGGACCCGTCGCACCCGGGGCACTCGCCGTCCTGCAACAGCTGTGGGACCTGGTGGTCGCCCACTCCGACCACCGCGCCACCGACGCCGCCCCCACCCAGACGGCCGCCTCCCGCGCCTCCGCCAACGCCCGGGCCCGCGCCATCGCCGAGTTCACCGGCACCCACAGCGCCGCGCTCACCGCGATCCTGGCGCCGCTGCGCGCACCCGGCCTGGACGACGCCACGGCCCGCCGCACCGCCACCGAACTGGCCGTCACCGCCCTGCTCGACCTGCGCCAGGGCGCCGAACTCGACCGCACGCTCAGCGAACAGCCCGCCGACGCCGCCTTCGCCCGCCTGGTGCGCGAACTGCGCCCGCTGCTGCGCCACACCCGGGTCCACCTCGACGCCGCGCCCCCGGCGGAGGCCGGCCGCTCCATCCCGGCGGACGCCGCGCACACCGCCCGCGACGCCGTCCGGGTGGCCGTGCTGCTGATGCTGGAACAGGAGAAGCCGACCCGGCTGCACGTCAGCTGGCAGCTCACGGCCGACGGCCTGCTGCGCGCCGTGGTGCGCGGCGACGGCCTCGGCGCACTGACCGCCGACGCCCTCACCGTCCACCGCACCGCCGACCGCATCACCGCCCTCGGCGGACACCACGGCGTCGAGGCGGTCCCCGGCTGGGGCACCACGGTGACCGTCGACCTCCCGCTGGCCCTGCCCGAACCCGCCGTCGCCACCGACCCGCTGGACGGCCTCCAGCCGCGCGAACGGGAGGTCCTCGACCAGTTGGCGCGCGGCCGCCGCAACCGGGACATCGCGGCGACGCTGCGGATCAGCGAGTCAACGGTGAAGTTCCACGTCGCCAACATCCTCGCCAAGCTCGACGTGTCCTCGCGCGGCGAGGCCGCCGCCCTGGCCCACCGCGCCGGACTGCCGCGCGGGCCGGTCGGGCTGCACGCGGCGTCCTGAACTCCCTCCCCCCGAAAGAAGACCCTCGTGACCGACCCCACCACCTGGGACCCGGCCGTCCCCGGCATCCTGCGCCTGCCCTCCGGCCGCCTCCTGCGCGGCCGCGGCCTCAGCCGCCCCCTGCCGCCCGGCCCCCGACCGGACTTCGGCCTCTACCTGTTGGGCCGCCCGCCGCACGTCGACTGGCCGAGCCGCTGGGTGCGCTGGCCCGACTTCCGCCTCCCCACCGACCGCGCGGACGCCGCCGACGCCTTCCGCGAGGCCTGGGAGCGCGCCGCCACCGAACGCGTCGAGCTCGCCTGCGCCGGCGGGCGAGGACGCACGGGCACCGCCCTCGCCTGCATCGCCGTCCTGGACGGCGTCCCGGCCGCCGAGGCCGTACCGTACGTGCGGGAGCACTACAGCCGACACGCCGTCGAAACGCCGTGGCAGCGCAAGTTCGTGGAGCGGCTAGCCTAGGCGGGGTGGGCGGCGATCCAGGGATTTCGGTGGCCAACGAGGTCACCGGAACGGTCAACGGTGACGTGATCCAGGCCGGAACGGTCAACCTGAACAAGGCCGTTGAGCCCGAGGTCACCAACGGGTCCATGGCCGCCGCCCGCGCCGCGTACGCCCGGCGGGTGCGGGAGACGTACGGGCGGCTCGATCTGGAGGTGCTCACCCCGCTCTCCGAGCAGGGCGAGCACCCGGCGGTCGAGCTGCGGGAGGTGTTCGTCACCCCGCAGGTGCGGGAGAACCCACCACCGGTGGAGCTGCCGCGCGAGCTGGTCCACCGACTTCTCACGAGTGGCGAGTTCACGGCGGAGGAACTGCCGGGCGACCTCGGGCAGTCCACCCTCGAACGGCTGCGCACCGAGTACCTGAACCGGCCGACGGAGGACGTGCTCTCCGTCCTCGCCGGGCCGCGCGGCGAACGGGTGGTCCTGCTCGGCGACCCGGGGTCGGGGAAGTCCACGCTCGCCCGGTACTTGGCCCTCACCCTGGTGCAGGACGTCGACGGTCCGCTCGCCCCGCTGGGCGGCCTGGTGCCACTGGTGGTCGAGCTGCGCCAGTACGCCGAGGGGCAGTGGCGCGAGCGCACCTTCGAGGACTTCCTCGACCACCGCCACACCGTCGCCGGAATGTCCCTCCCCGGCCCCGAGCTGCGCCAACTCCTTACCGAGGGGCGGGTCGTGGTCGTCTTCGACGGCCTGGACGAACTCTTCGACCCGGGTGTGCGCGCCGCCACCGCCGAGCGCATCGCCGCCTTCGCCGCCCGCTACGACCGGGCGCGCGTGGTTGTCACCTCGCGCGTCATCGGTTACCAGCGCGGCGCCCTCGGCGGCGCCGGGTTCACCCACTTCATGCTCCAGGACCTCGATCCGGAGCGGATCGCCCACTTCGCCCGCCGCTGGTACGGCATCGCCTGCCCGGCGGATGCCGAGCTGGCCGCCCGCCTGGTCGACCGCATCACCATCGCCGTCGGAGCTTCCCGACCAATCCGCGAACTCGCGGGCAACCCGCTGCTGTTGACCATCCTCGTCATCATCGGCCGCCGCCAGGCCCTGCCGCGTGACCGCCAGGGCGTCTACGAGCATGCGGTGCGCGTCCTGGTCGCCCACTGGGACCGCGACACCAAGCACCTCGGCATCCCCCTGAAGCCCGGCGCCGCCGAGGCCCTCGGCCTCCTCGACGACCGCGAGCGACTGGAACTGCTGCGCCTGCTCGCCCGCCGCATGCAGGAGGGAACGGGTGGCATCGCCGGGAACCACATCCACGCGGAGGAGCTGGAGGAGGTGTTCCGCGACTACTTCACCCAGTTCGGCCTCCCGCCCCATCAGTGCCTCGCCGCCGCCCGCACACTGCGGGACCAACTACGGGAGCGCAACTTCATCCTGGCCCGGTACGGCGGCGAGGTGTACGGCTTCGTCCACCGGGCCTTCCTGGAGTACCTCGCGGCGGCGGACATCGTCCACCGCTACACGGTGGGACGGGAGTGGTCTCCGGAGGAGCTGATCGAGGAGGTCTTCGAGCGGAGGACGGACGACCCTGCGTGGCACGAGGTGCTGCTGCTGGTGGTCAACCAGTTGAGCGAGACGGACGCGGGGAGGGTGGTCGACCGACTGCTGGACCGGGGGGACGAGCCGTCACTGGTCCTGGCCTTCCGGTCCCTGGCCGAGGTTCGGAAGATCGGACTGCTGCACGCGCAGAGCGACCGGGCCGTCGACCGTCTCATCAGCGCTTTCGTCACGTACTACGACTACGCCGTCCTCCACGGCGATCAGCTGATGACCGCGCTCTCCGCACTGTGTTCCGTGCCCGGTTGGACCGGGCGCGATCACTACCTCCGGTGGTTCCATCTCCGAGGACAGTTCCTCGCCGGAGCCGGTACGGCGACGATCGCGGCCACGACCCTCCACACCGACTTCCGGACCACGCGGGCCCTCGCCACGTTCGGGTCCCCGGCCACCAGGGAGTTCGCCGTGGCCGGCCTGGCCCGGCGCTGGAGCGCCCATCCGGGGATCGTGGCCGCCTTGTGCGACCTCGCCGTCCGATCCGGCCACGACCGGGCGGGCGCCGCCGCGCTGGCCGAACTGGCGGAGCGCTGGCCCGATCATCCGCGGGTCCCGCTTCCGACCGTCGTCGGGCCCGATGCCGACGACGACGGGACAGTGGAAGGCGTCCAGGCGCTCAATACGCTGTTGACGCGACTGTCGGCCGACCCCGACGACCACACCCCGATGCTGAACGCCGTCGCACACGAGTCGGTGGTCCTCCGTGCCACCGCCCTCCAGCGACTCGCGTGGGTGTGGCCCTCGCACCCCGAGGTCTTCGCCACGTTGCTCGACCGTGCCGTCAATGACTCGGACAGCCGCATCCGCTACGCGGCGGTTCACGAGCTGGCGACCCGGTGGGCCAAGGCCCCGGCCGTCCTGATGCTGTTGCGCGAGCGTGCGGGTCACGATCCTGACGCCGTCGTTCGCGTTCGCGCTCTGTCGAACCTCGCCGCCGAGGACCCCGACGACCCCGGGATCGTTTCGTCGCTCACCCGCGCGGCCGTCGATGCGGAACCTGGGCGGGTGCGGGAATCGGCACTGGAAGCATTGTCCGAATACCGGGGTTCACGGGACGAGACGGCTCTCCTGCTCCTGGATCGCATCGAGAAGGATCCCGCTCACACGGTTCGCGGCACGGCACTCAGCTGCTACGCGGTGCTCACCCCCGGATCCGCGGAGGACGTCATCCGGCGCAGGGCGGCCGACGATCCCAGCCCGGAGGTGCGCGGCCGGGCGCTGACCATGCTCGCCTGGCAGTGGCCCGGCAGCCCGGAGACCGGCGAGGCCCTCCGACGTGCTCTTGCCGATCCCGAGGTCCGCGAGGCCGCCCGAGCCGGGCTCGGGGCGGTCGCGCACCTCACCTCCGGCACCTGAACCCCTCAGAGGTCCCAGGTGCGGGCCGCCGCCCACGTCTCCAGCGGCTGCCAGTCGATCTCCGGGTGCTCGGCGTGCAGGGCGCCGGTGTCGATGGTGAGGCCGGGCTCCTGGAAGTAGCGGAACATCGTGGCGAGGTCCTCGGAGTACCCCGCCACGACCGAGAGCGGCACCTCCACGCAGCGGATCGGCCGGCCGCTCGCCGCAGTGATCGCGGCGGCGATCTGCTCGCCGGTGCGCCACTGGGAGGCGATGTCGATGCGGCGGCCCGCGTAGACCCCGGGCCGGGCGAGGACGTGGGCGGCGAAGGCGCCGATGGTGTCGGCGGCGATCACGGGGAGCGGGACGCCGGGCGGCATGGGGAGGTGGAAGACGCCGTCGCGGAGGGACTGCAGGGTCCAGTCGTTGGCGTAGTTGTCCATGAAGGCGGCCGGGCCGAGGACGGTCCACGGCAGGCCGAGGCCGGTCAGGTGCCGCTCTACCCGGTACTTGCTGTCGAAGTGCGGGATGCCGGTGGAGCGGTCGGCGTTGGTGGCGGAGGTGTAGACGACGTGCCGGACGCTTCCAACGGCCCGGGCGGCGTCCAGCAGGGCGGTGGCCTGGCGGACTTCGGCGTCGGGGTCGGTGCCGAACGGGGTGGACATCGCGAACAGCGCACCGGCGCCGTGGAGTGCCGGGGCGAGGGAGGCCGGGTCGTCGAAGTCGGCGCGGACCACGTCGGCGCCGAGGGCGGCGAGTTCGGCGGCGGCGGGCGAGCCGGGCTCGCGGGTGAGGGCGCGGACGGGGCGGCCGGCGCGCAGCAGGGCGCGGGCGGTGGCGCCGCCCTGGGCTCCGGTGGCTCCGGTGACGGCGACGGGAGGCGTGACGGCGATGGGAGGCGAGGGCTCAATTATCTGCGTCATGCAGACAACATAGGGCGCCATCTCTGCGCGACGCAAACAATTATCGGGCGGCCGGTTACCCTTCCCCCATGACGATGTCCCGCGACGAGCTGATGGCCCGGCTGTGGCCGGTCTCGCGCCGCTACCTGGCCTCGTACGTGCTGTTCAACCAGGCCGTCGCCGACCACCTGGGCATGCACCCGACCGACGTCCAGTGCCTCAACCTGCTCACCCTGGAGGACGGGCCGGTCACCACCGGCCGGATCGCCGAGCTCACCGGGCTCACCAGCGGCTCGGCCACCCGGCTGGTCGACCGGCTGGAGAAGGCCGGGCTGGTCACCCGGCAGCGCGACGAGGCGGACCGGCGGCGGGTGCTGGTCGCGGTCCGCCCCGAGGCGCTGGAGCGCTACGGGGCGGTGTGGCGCGAGCTGTCCACCGACTGGGTGGCCGCCTTCGCCGAGGACACCGAGGTCGAACTCGACTTCCTGCTACGGCACATGAACCGCACGGTCGAGCTGAGCCACCGGCAGATCGCCCGGCTCGCGGCCATGGATCCGGACGGCTCGAACGGGCCCTGAGCCCACGCGGGTGGATCCCCCCGGACGGGCCCGGACGGTCCCCGGCCGGGTCAGGACGACGCCAGTGGCGGCAGGGAACCGAGCGCGAGGACGTCGGCGCGGCCGGCGCGGTAAACGGTCCCACCGGCGGCGGCCAGCGAGATCGGGTTGCCGCCGTCGAGCGGCTCCGACTGGTCCTGCCAGCGCAGCCCGCTCGTCGCGGGATCGAAGGCGTACAGCTGCTCGTCGCCCGCATCCGCGTACACGCCACCACCGTCGGCGGCGACCATGGCGACCGGCCCGGGATGGCTGCCCGCGGGCACGTCGGTCGACCAGCGCCGGTCCCCGGTGTCGACGTCCAGCCCGGTCAGGCGGATCCCGCCGAACACGACGGCCGTCCCGTCGGCGGCCGACAGCGGACAGTCCACCACGCCGTGCTGCACGGACCTCCACCGCACCTCGCCGGTCGTCCCGTCCAGTGCGGAGACGAACGTGGAGACCATCGCCTCGTTGACGGACACGAGGAGGAGGATGCCCCGGTGGACGGTGAGCGGTCCGGTCGCGACGACGTTGCGCTCCCACAGCCGCTCCCCGCTGCGCGCGTCGAGAGCCAGGACCCCGGTCGACCTGCCCGCCGCGTACACGGTGCCGCCGGCGAGGGCCAGGGCGGCCGAGGCGCCCGCCGGACCGGTCCACCGCGGCTCGCCCGTCGCCAGGTCGTAGCAGCGCACGGAGGACCCGTGCACGGCGAACACGCTGCCGCCGCCGACGGCGGGGCCCTGCCGCCACCCGCCCTCGGACCGGTCGGGCAGGGCGGCCTCCCACCGCTGCTCCCCCGAGGCGGCGTCCAGGACGCACAGCCGGGTGTCGGTGGCCACGCAGACCACACCGTCCCCGGCGGCCACCGGCCAGCCACCCTGGGGGCCGGCCGCGTCGGGCGTGCTGACCGCACGGCTCCAACGGACCTCGCCGGTGCGCGGGTCGAGGGCGCGCACGCTGCCGTCGAACCCGGAGGCGTACAGACCCTGTTGGCGACCGGTGGACAGTGCGAGCCGCCCGTTCGCGGCGGTCGTCCGCCAGAGCCTCGGCCCGTGGGAATCCCCCTGGCGGACCCAGGCTTCGAGGCCCGCCGCGGCCGCGAGCGCGCCCAGGCCGACGACACCCATCAACAGCTTCCGGCGGCCGACCGGGCGCCGGGTCGGCCGGGTCAGCGCGCTGCCCCGCTCCGGCTCCGGCATCGGCTCCGATTCGGGCTCCGACTCCAACTCGGGCCCGGGCTCGGGCTCCGGCTCCAACTCGGGCCCGGGCTTCGCCACGTCACCCCGTGCGGCGTCCTGTCTCGCATGCTCGTTCACGCCTGACAGGACTCCGCACCCCGCCCCGGGGTTGCCCCGGAACCGGAAGAAGATCACGACACGCCGGAACGGCGGCCGACACTACGTCTTCCGCAGCTGCGGCGCCGGCACCCCGATCAGCAGCCGCCGCACCGCGTCCCAGGCCGCGCGCAGGGCGGCCGCGACGGCCCGGGTGTCGGAGCCGAGCAGCCGCAGCCAGGCGCCGCTGTCCTGCGGCAGCACGCTGACCCCGTACAGCAACTCGCCGCGGCCCCGGCCGCAGTCGGCCACGGCCTCGTGCAGGACGTCCGCGATCCGGCCCGCCGGGGCGAGCGGGCTGAGGACGTACAGGCTGGACATCACGTCGTGCCCGGCCAGCACCGCCGGCCCGGTGCCCCCGCCGCCCCCGGTCGGCGAGGGCTCCAGCCGTACGGTGTCCAGCGCCACCAACTCACCGTCCGGACGCCGCACTTCGAGGTCGGACGCGAACACCCGGTAGGCGTTGCGCTCGCCCCGGGCGAGCCGGCCGGCCAGGACGGTCTCACCGGCCAGCACCGTCGCGTCCGGGTCGACGGTGAGGACGGTCCGCTGGTAGAGGCGCGAGTCGACGAAGGGGATGACCGGCTCGGGCAGGTACTCGACGTAGGCGCGCGGGCCCGCCGACAGGTTGACCAGCTGCGTCGCGTAGTCGTGCTCCATCCGGTAGACCTTGGTGGCCGCCTGGGTGGTCAGGTGGACCGCCGTGTCGGCGCCGCAGCGCAGGTCGGTGCGGAGCCGGTCGGCCTGGAGGATCCCGCCGCCGGTGGACATCAGGAAGGTGACGGCGAGGTCGGGGCGGGCCGGGTCGAAGTACAGCGGGCGCATGATCTGCAACGGCGACTTCTGGTAGTGGCCGGTGAGTTCGGTGCGCCCGCCGACCTGTTCGAAGGCCAGTTCCAGCAGCCCGACCTTGCCGGGACGCCCGACCGCGAGGGTGTCGGGCGTCCCGGCGTGGCGCCGGACCTCGTGCGGGACGCGGGCCGGCTCGTAGTGCCGGGGGTCGAGCCGGGGCACCCCCGCAGCCGGAGCGTCCGCACCGGCCGCGCCGGCCGCACCGGGCACACCGGGCACACCGGCCTGAGCGGCCGCACCGACCCGAACGTCCCGGACATCCTGAACGTCCCGAACGTCCTGGGCAGCCGACGGGACTGTCACGCCGGGACCTTGCGGAAGGTCTCCAGGAAGGCCGCGATCTCCTCCAGCCCCTCCCCCGTCAGGCAGTTGGTGAGCACCACCGGCCCGCCCTCGCGCACCCGGTGGGCGTCGGACTCCATCACCTCGAGGTCGGCGCGGACGTACTGGGCGATGTCGATCTTGTTGATGACCAGCAGGTCCGACTCGGTGATGCCGGGGCCGCGCTTGCGGGGCATCTTCTCGCCCTCGGCGGTGTCGAGGACGAAGAGGAAGAGGTCCACCAGCACCGGGCTGAAGGTCAGGGTGAGGTTGTCGCCGCCGGACTCGAACAGCAGCGTGTCGACGTCCGGGAAGCGCTCCAGCATCTCGGCGCCGGCCGCGAGGTTCATCGTCGGGTCGTCCCGGACGGCCGTGTGCGGGCAGGCGCCGGTCTCCACGCCGACCACCCGCTCCGGGTCCAGCAGCCCGGCCAGGGTGCGCCGCACGTGCTGGGCGTCCTCCTGGGTGTAGATGTCGTTGGTGATGACCGCCGGGCGGTGGCCGCGGGCGATCAGCACCGGGACGAGCGCCTCGATCAGCGCCGTCTTGCCGGAGCCCACCGGCCCGCCGATGCCCACGCGGAGCACGTTCTCGGTCAACTCTCCTCCTTGGATTGGTAGTTCTGGTGGCACACGTACGCATCGAGTGGTCAACTCATGAACAGCCGGGCCTCCGCCCGCTCGTGCCGCCCGGACATGACGTCCGCGACCGGCACGCAGCCGCCGAGGTCCGCCAAGTCCCGTGCCAGCGCGGCGGAGACGACCTCCCGGATCACCGGGGAGGCCGCCCGCAGCACCACCTGCGCCTGGCGGTGGTCGGTCAGCCGCAGCCGGAGCGCCGCGCCGACGAAGCTGGCGCAGAACGCGAACAGGTCGCTGGTGACGGCCTGTTCGACCGGAACGCCGGCCGAGGCGTACGCCACCCCGGCCGCCACCGCCTGGCAGCCGGGGGCCCGCTTCCGCGCGACCAGTGCGGCGTACCGCTCCAGCGCCTCGCCGCCCACCGACTCCCGGGCGATGTCCAGGAGTTGGCGTCCGGTCCGGGTGGCGGCCAGGCGCAGTTCGCGGTTGAGCCGGGTGGCGTGCAGCCGCTGGTCGGTCTCGGCGAGCAGCTCCCAGTCGCCCGCCGTGGCCGCCCGGTGGGCCAGGACCAGCGCCGTGGCGTCGGACGGTCCGACGCCGTGCCGCAGCAGGTCGGCGAGCAGCGCGGGCAGGGTGTCCGGGGTGACGGCCTTGGCCTGGGCGTAGCCCTCCAGCCCGTGCGACAGGGTGTAGAAGCCGCTGGGGAAGGCCGAGTCGGTCAGTTGGAGGCAGACCAGCAGCGCGTCCAGGCCGTCCCCCGACACACCGGCGTCGGCAGCGGCAGCGGCAGCGACACCAGCAACACCACCGGCGTCGGCGACATCGGTGCCGCTCACGCGAGGTAGAACAGGTGGTTGAGCGGCAGTTCGCGGGCCGGGTCGATGGTGGCGGGCTCGCCGTCCAGGGTGACCTTGTACGTCTCCGGGTCGACCGCGATCTTCGGCAGCGCGTCGTTGCGCACCATGTGCTGCTTGCCGACCGAACGGCACCGCCGGACCGGCAGCACCCGGCTCTCCAGGCCGAGTCGGGCCGGAACCCCGAGGTCGACGGCGGCCTGCGACATGAAGGACACCCGGGTGGCCTGCCTGGTCCGGCCGTACTGGCCGAACATCGGGCGGTAGTAGACCGGCTGCGGGGTGGGCAGCGAGGCGCTCGGGTCGCCCATCAGCGCCCAGTTGATCACGCCGCCCTTGATGACCATCTTCGGCTTGGCGGCGAAGGAGTTGATCGGCCAGAGCACGATGTCGGCGAGCTTTCCGGGCTCCAGCGAGCCGATGTGGTCGGCGGTGCCGGAGGCGACGGCCGGGTTGATGGTGAGCTTGGCGAGGTAGCGCAGCACTCGGGCGTTGTCGTTGCGCTCGCTGTCGCCGGCCAGCTTGCCGCGCTGGTCCTTGCAGTGGTGGGCGGTCTGGAAGGCGCGGGTGAAGGACTCGCCGATCCGGCCCATCGCCTGCGAGTCGGAGGAGAAGATCGAGATGACGCCCTCGTCGTGCAGCACGGTCTCGGCGGCGATGGTCTCGGCGCGGACCCGGGAGTCGGCGAAGGAGACGTCCTCGGGGATGCTGTGGCTGAGGTGGTGGCAGACCATCACCATGTCCAGCAGCTCGTCCACCGAGTTGACGGTGTAGGGCAGCGTGGGGTTGGTGGAGGACGGCAGCACGTTGGGCTCGCCGGCGATCCGCATGATGTCGGGGGCGTGGCCGCCGCCCGCGCCCTCGGTGTGGAAGGTGTGGATGGTGCGGCCGTCGATCGCGGACAGGGTGTCCTCGAAGTAGCCGGACTCGTTGAGGGTGTCGGTGTGGATGGCCACCTGCACGTCGTACTCGTCGGCGACGCTCAGCGCGCTGTCGATCGCGGCCGGGGTGCTGCCCCAGTCCTCGTGCACCTTGAGGCCGCACACGCCCGCCTCGACCTGCTCGCGCAGGGCTCCGGGCAGCGAGCCGTTGCCCTTGCCGAGCAGGCCGACGTTGACGGGCAGGTCCTCGACCGCCTGGTACATCCGGTGGATGTTCCACGGGCCGGGGGTGCAGGTGGTGCCGTTGGTGCCGTCGGACGGGCCGGTGCCGCCGCCGATCAGGGTGGTGATGCCGTTGCTCAGCGCCTCCTGCACCTGCTGCGGGGCGATGAAGTGGATGTGGGTGTCGATGCCGCCGGCGGTGGCGATCAGGTGCTCGCCGGAGATCACCTCGGTGCCGGGGCCGATCACCAGCCGCGGGTGCACGCCGCTCTGGGTGTGCGGGTTGCCGGCCTTGCCGACGGCGACGATCAGGCCGTCCTTGACGCCGATGTCGCCCTTGACCACGCCGAGCACCGCGTCCATGACGACCACGTTGGTGATGACCAGGTCGAGCGCCCCCTGGAGCGAGGTCGCGGCCGGGTCCTGGGCCATCCCGTCGCGGATGCCCTTGCCGCCGCCGTAGACGGCCTCGTCGCCGTAGTGGCCCTGGTTGAAGTCCTGCTCGACCTCGACCAGGAGGTTGGTGTCGGCGAGGTGGAAGCGGTCGCCGACGGTGGGGCCGAAGAGGTCGGTGTACTGCCTGCGGGAGAGGATGGCCATCAGCGGTCGCCTTCCTGGTGGGTCTCCGTGCGGAAGTCCCGGGGCCGGTCTTCCTTGTGGTCGAGGTTGGTGCCCTTGAAGCCGAGGGCGATGGCCCGGTCGACGGCGCGGGCGCGGGTGGCGGGGGCGGTGATGCCGCCGTCCACGAGGTTGGCGAAGCCGACCAGGCGGCGGTGGCCGCCGAACTCGGCGAGCGTGACGTCCTTGGTGTCGCCCGGCTCGAACCGGACGGCGGTGCCGGCCGGGATGTCCAGGTGCTTGCCGAAGGCGGCGTTGCGGTCGAAGTCGAGGGCGCGGTTGGCCTCGAAGAAGTGGTAGTGGGAGCCCACCTGGATCGCCCGGTCGCCGGTGTTGCTGACCGTGACGGTGGCCTTGGCGCGGCCGGCGTTGATCTCCACCGGGTCCTCGCCGTACAGGTATGCGGCGCTACCGGACATGGTCGGCCTTCCTTTCTGCCGGGTCAGTGGGGGCGTGTGCGGGTCCCCGGGTGTGGCCGGGGCGGTCGTGCGAATGGTGCTGGTGGTTCTGATGCTGGTGCTGGTTCCCGTGCTGCTGGTGGTGGTGCTGGTTCCCGTGCTGCTGCTGGTGGTGGTGCTGATGGCTCTGCTCGTCCGGCCCGTGGCTGTGCGCGTAGCCGTGCCCGTGCTCGGCGTCGAGGCCGGCGAGGATGCCGTCCTCCCCGTGCCCGAGCAGGTGCAGCGCCGCCGCCGTCCGGGCCGCGACCACCCCGGCGACGGCGGATGGCCGCAGCAGCGGACCGCCGTCCCGTACGCCGGGCAGCGGGGTGCGCAGGGCCGGCCCGAAGGAGGCCGGAACGGCCGTCACCTCGCGGGCGCCGAGCAGGCGGCAGCGTTCGGCGCCCTCGGCCGGGTCGGGGTCGCCGCCGTCGAGGGCGACCTCGACCCACCGGTGCCGGCCGTACTGGCGGGCGAGGCGGGCGATCCGGAACAGCTCGGCGTCCTCGAACGGGCCGGCCGCCGGCGCGGTGACCAGCACCGCGCCGTCGGGGGCGGCGCCGGCGGCGGCGCGCAGCCAGCCGATCAGGTGGTCGGCGGCGGCGAAGGGGGCGGTGAGCGCGAGCCGTCCGCGGCCTTCCCCGGCGGCCAGCCAGCGCAGCGCCCGGGCGGTGTCGGCGACCAGTCCGGGGTCGCGGCCGAGCGTCATCGGCACGACGCACACCGGTCCGTCGCCCGCCGCGGCGAGCGCCGACCGTACGGCCTCGGTGAGCGGACGGCCCGCGGGGGCGACGGCGTGCACGGTGGCACTCCCGGCGGTCGGGGGCCGGGTGGTGGGAGGCACCGTGGTCGGGGGCCGGGCGGCGGCCGGCCCGGTGGACCCGCCTGCCACCAGGGCGGCGAGGTCCCGTCCGCCGTCGCTCTCGTGCCCACCGGCCAGCACCACGGTGGCGGCCTGATTCCGGGTCATCGCTCAGGCACCCACCGGGTCGTGGCAGGAGACCAGCTTGGTCCCGTCCAGGAACGCCGCCTCGACCTGGAGCAGCGGGAGCATCTCGCGCACGCCGGGCATGACGTCCTCGCCGCCGACGACCTGCTTGCCGATCTCCATGCACTCGGCGACGGTCCGGCCGTCCCGGGCGCCCTCCATGATCGCCTCGCTGATCAGCGCGCAGGCCTCGCTGTAGTTCAGCTTGACGCCGCGGTCTCGGCGTTTGCGGGCCAGGTCGGCGACGACGTAGATGTACAGCTTGTCCATCTCACGCGGCGAGAGATTCACGGGTATCACTCTTCCTTTCCGGGAATCCGATGAATGGCAGGGAGTGCTCGCGGCAATCGACCTGCCGAGGTTCAAAAAAGCGACGAGAAGAGAGAGAAGAGAGGGAAACAGGGGAACGAGAGCGGCGGGGAAAGTGGGGAAAGTGAGGGGATTGCGGGGACGTCGGGCGCGGAATCAGACCCGGCGCAGGCGCGGGACGGCCGGCACGGCCGCCAGGAACAGCATCGTGGTCAGCACGAACGGCCAGGTGAAGGCATGGCCGCCGAAGGGCGCGGAGACCGCGCCGAGCGCCGGGGTCAGCACCGTCGCGCCGGCCGCACCGAGCAGGGCGTAGGCCGCGCTCCAGGCGTCGGGCGCCAGGAACACCCCGCACAGCGCGAGGGCGACCAGCACCCCGCTGTACCCGAGCAGACCCTGCCCGACGGCCTCGCCGGGGGCGCCGAACGCCCAGGCCGCGAGCAGCCCGGTGGCGCTTCCCGCGCAGGCCATCAGGCCCGCGAGCCGGCTCGCCGCGAACAGCCCGGCCAGGAACAGCAGGCCGGCGTACCACTGCGGCACGAGGAAGATCTGACCGATGTTCGCGAAGAACCCGTGCCAGAGCTGGTCCCAGCTCAGCCCGGTCGGCCCCTCCGCCGGAACGGGCAGGGCGGCGGGCGCTCCCGTCCCGTGCCACAGCCGCCGGAGGCCGGGGGCGGCCGCCGTGACGGCGGTCGCGACCAGGCAGAACGGCGCGGTCAACGCGGGCAGCCGCCAGGTGGCGAGCAGCGCCCCGAGTCCGGCCGTGACCACCACGGCGACGGCGGCCCCGAGGACCGCCACCGCGACCGTCGCGGGGTGCCCGGCGCCCAGGAGGACGGCGCACCCCAGCGCCACCAGGCACCCGTTGTACCCGTGCAGCCCCGCCCCGACGGCCTCCCGGTCGAGCCCGAGCCCGTACGCGGCGGCGGTGGAGACGGCACTGCCCAGCAGCCCGTAGAGGCCGTACCGCCAGTCGGCGGCGAACAGTGCGGCCACGAAGAAGAGTCCGCAGACGACGGACGGCATGAAATCGACCTGCGCGACGCCGCGCAGCACTTCCGCGAACCACCTGCCGGATATCGGACGAGTCGCCACCGAGGCGCTCTCCCCACCCTGTTGCCCATTCATGCTGCGCACCAATTTTCCGGTACGGCCGGCCTGCCTGAAAGTCGGCCCCGGCGATTCCTCCGGAACCGTACTCCTACGGTTTGCGAAGTCCAGGGGGCACGGGGTGTTATGCCAAATCCACGAAGGGTGACCATCGGGCCACTGAGCTGCAACAATCTGTTGAAGTCAGTGCGGGTCGCGTTCGTTGCAGGGAGAAATCCTTTGCGAAGTTTTACCGACGGTTGGCATCGGCGCCGCCGGGGTCCGCGCTCACTCCACCCGGCCCAGATGCCGAGCCAGGAACCGTTCGGAGGAGAGCAGTTGAAGCTCCGGCAGCTCCAAATGGCCCCCGGGGTTGGCGTGCAGCGTCTTCTCCCGCGAACCCAGCGCGCCGAACAGGGCCAGCGCCCCCTCGCGCAGGACCAGTTCGTCGTCCCACTGGAGGAGGAACTCCACCGGCACCCCGACCCGCTCCGCCGCCTCCGTCTGCGACGGGTGCCCTGTCAGCCCGAACACCGCGACGGCGACCCGGGGTTCGGCCGCCGCCAGCGGGATGCCGATCGCGCTCCCCAGCGACAGCCCCCAGTACCCCACCGGCCCGAGGCCCTCCGCCCGCCTGCCCAGCGCGTCCAGCACGGCCACCCATTCCGGCACCGCCCGCTCCGCGAGGGCCGCCGTGTGCCGCGCCACCCACGCGCTGATCGGCCGCCCCGCGGCGATCAACTCCCCGATCTCGGTGGCGAACCGCTCGTCCTGCGCGCTGCGCGGCCGCTCCCCGTGCCCCGGCGCGTCCAGCGCCACCGCCGCGCACCCGAGCTCCCGCACGCACCGGCGGGCCCGGTCCACCAGCCCCGGCACCAGCTTGTGCTGCCCGCCGCCGTGCCCCAGCAGTACCAGCGGCCGCCCGCCGGGGGGCGGTCCGTCCGGCTGCCAGAGCACCCCGGGCACGCCGTCGAGGGTGAAGCGGCGCTGCGTCACGCCGTCCGCGCTGGATTCCGAGGTGAAGTGCACCCCGCCATCATGGCTCCCGACACACGTTCGAGTCCCGGCTTTTCCGCGTTGCCGCCGGAGCGGACCGCGACCGGCGGCTGGGGCGTGTCTGACGATTCCCGCCGGGCCCGGCCGGTGCGGCGGCGCCGAAAGGCACCGGAGGGCACCGGAGGGCACCGGAGGCCGGGCGGGCCGACGTTCCGCTCCTGGCTCGCCGCACCGGGGGTCCGGTGCCCGTGAGCGCTACCGCGCGGCCGGGGCGGACTCGCCGAGGAAGGCGAGGAGGAGGGCGGTGGTTTCGGCCGGGCGCTCCAGGCTGGGGAGGTGGCCGGCCCAGGGGAGTTCCTGGTGGCGGGCGTCGGGGAGGAGGGTGGGGAGGGTGGCGGCGATGTCGCGGAAGTCCTGGAAGTCGTGGGCGCCGGCCACGGCCAGGGTGGGGGCGGTGATCCGGCCGAGGTCGACGTCCTCGCGGTCGGGGCCGAACGTCGCCTCCATCTGGACGTCGAAGGCGTGACGCTGCATCCGGCGGACGTGCGCGCGCGTCTGCTCGTCGGCCTCCGGGCCGAGCCAGGACTCGACGTTCAGCTCGACGGCCGCGTCGATCTCCCCGGCCTCGATCAGCTCGTCCTCCCGGCCGCCGAATGCGCGCAGGGTGTCGCTGGGCCGGTGCCCGGGGATGCCCGCGCAGAGCAGGGCCAGCCTGGTGACCGCCTCGGGGCGCAGCGCGGCCGCCGTCAGGGCGATCCGGCCGCCGTGGGAGGCGCCGACCAGGGCGGCGGCCTCGATGCCCAGGTGGTCGAGCAGGGCCAGGACGTCCCCGGTGTCGCTGTACGGGCCGTCCGCGAGCGGCGTGTCGCCGAAGCCGCGGAAGTCGCAGCGGACCACCCGGTACCCGGCGTCGATCAGCGGCTGCCACTGCGCGTCCCACATCCGCCGGTCGCACACCGAGGAGTGCAGCAGCACCACGGCGGGCCCACTGCCTGCTACGTCATGAGAAATGATCATCCGGCGGATAGTAGTGCCCTTGCCGCCGTTCCCCAAGCGGTTTGAAGCCGCCGCACCCACCCGGTAAGCGCTTCCGGCCTCCCCGGGGCTCTGGACGGGTGAAGGAGGTGATCGGAGGTGCTCATGGGAGAAGCGAAGAGCGATCGGGACGACGGGTTCCAGGCGTTCATCGTCGCGGCCTGGCCGCGCCTGGTACGGACGGCGTACCTGCTGGCCGGCGAGCAGTACGCGGCCGAGGACCTGGTGCAGTCCGCCGCCGAGAAGGCCTGCGCGGCCTGGTCGAAGGTGCGCCGGGCCGACGATCCGTACGCCTACGTGCGGCGGATCCTGGTCAACCAGCACGCCCGGCGCTGGCGCCGCCGGGCGCCGGAGCTGCTGGTGGACGCGGTGCCGGACACGGCGGGGGCGGAGGACGGCTTCGCGCGCTCCGACCAGCGCGGGGCCCTGCTGGCCGCGCTGGCCACCCTGCCACCGCGCCAGCGCGAGGCGGTGGTGCTGCGGCACTGGGAGGACCTGAGCGACAGCCGGACGGCGGCGGCCATGGGCTGCTCGGTGGGTGCGGTGCGCAGCCACGCGGCGAAGGGCATCGCCCGGCTGCGGCAGGTCTCGGCGCTGGTGGAACTCAAGGACACGACACGGATCGGAGGAGTGGCATGAACGGGGAGCCGGACGGGGTGGGTACGGGCGCGGACGACGGCGAGGACCTGTGGGTGGGGTTCGGCCTCGCCGAGGCCGCGGCCGGCGCGAGGATCGGCCCGGCGCCGGTGGCGGACATCGTGGCGGGCGGCCGCCGGCTGCGGCACCGCCGCCGTACGGTGGTCGGCGCGGCGGTGCTGGCCTCGGTGGTGGCCCTGACCGGGGGTGCGCTGGCGCAGCTGCGCCCGGGCGGGGCACCCGCCCGAGCGATCGGTGCCGCGGGCGTCGGCGCCGCGCTCTCCCCGATGCCCGGCCCCACGCCGGAGCGCACTCCCGGGTGGGGCTCCCCCATCCCGCCGGACGGGACCGCCCCGGCCTTTCGGAACCCGCTCGCCCCGGTCCGGGTGCTGCTGGGCCAGGGCCTGACCCCGGACGGCAAGCAGTGGCAGCTGTGGGAGGCACTGTGGCCGCAGGCTCCGCAGTGGCAGGCGTTCGAGCAGGCGACGGCGTTGTGGGAGGAGCGCAGCCGGTACGACCCGGCGGTCCCCGAGCCGACGCCGGAGTACGTCCGGCAGTACTGGCAGCCGGACTCCGACGTCACCAACGTCTACTTCACGGTGGACGGGGTGCGGCAGTCCCACGACTCCGAGGGCACCCAGGCGGCCCCGGGCAAGGTCGACCCGCGCAGCCGGACCGCTTTCGGCGGCGGCCTGGTCGGCCACCGGGGCAAGGGCGACACCGTGGCCCCGCTCGACGTGGTGCTGCTCTCCCTCGGTCCGGACGTCGGCCGGGTGGTGGTGACCTGGGCGGACGGCAGCACCACCGAGCCGGCGTTCGTCACCGTGGCCGACTCCCCCGTCCGCGCGATGGTGGTGGCCCGCCCGGGGACGATGCGGGCGAAGTCCTGGCAGTTCTTCGACAAGGACGGCAACACGCTCCCGGACGCCGGAGCCCGGTACCTGACGGAGCCTCCCTCCTGAGCCGGACGGCGGGAGTGGGGGGGGGGGGGGGGGGGACTCCCCCCCCCCCCCCCCCCCCCCACCACGCAACAACCCCCCGGCCACCCCCCCACCCCCCCCGCGGAGACCGGTGGCGAGAACGGCGG
>NZ_JBHVJT010000009.1:140916-158904 GCF_042798815.1 Kitasatospora sp. NPDC057738
GCGGAAGGAGCCCGGGCGGTTTTCAAAAAGGGAGGACAAAACGTTCCGGGAGGCGGGAGCCGGGGATCGGAGGGACCCTCCCTCCGGAGAGGGGGGGGGGGGGGGGGAGGTCGGCCGGCCCGCCTCCCCACTCCTCGCCCACCCCTCAGCCGAGCAGCAGCTTCGCGGCCACCGTCGCACCGTCCGTGCGGATGCCGGCGGCGACGGCGGCGGCGCGCTCACGGGTGGCGGGGGCGAGGGCGTGGCGGAGGGCCGCGGTGAGGGATCCGGCGGTCGGGGTCGGGCCGTCGTGGGCGACGCCGATGCCCAGCTCCGCCACCCGCGAGGCCCAGTAGGGCTGGTCCACGATCTGCGGGACCAGCACCTGCGGTACGCCGGCCCGGGCGGCCGTGGTGGTGGTGCCCGCGCCGCCGTGGTGGACGACGGCCGCGAGCTCCGGGAACAGCGCCTGCTGGTTGACCTCGCCGACCGCGAAGCAGTCCTCGGCCCCGTCCACCTCGGCCAGTCGGGCCCAGCCGCGGCCGAGCAGCACCCGTCGGCCCTGCGCCCGGACCGCCTCCACGGCGACCCGGGCCGCGCCCACCGGGTCGCGCAGCGGCATGCTGCCGAAGCCGACGTACACCGGCGGCTCGCCGGCCGCCAGGAAGGCCGACAGGTCGGCGGGCAGCGGGCGTTCGTCCGGCAGGATCCACGCGCCGGTCTGCACCGCCTCGGGCCAGGCCGCGCCGGCCGCGTCCCCGCCCGGGCCCGGCCACGGGTCGAGCAGCGGGTCGGTGGCCAGCCACGGCCGTCCGGTGAGGACGTGGTCCCGGACGTTGTCGGCCACGGGCAGTCCGACGGCCGCCCGGTGGGTGTTGACCGCCGCGCCGAACAGCGCGTTCATCGTCCCGATGTTGAGCTCCCACAGCTCCCGGGGGTCGGTCGCCTCCGGCGGGTACGGCAGCATCGGGTACTCGAACGGCCGGTGGTGCGGGGAGGGCAGCATGGTCGGCTGGAGGGCGACGCAGGTGAAGCGGGCGCCCAACTGCTCGGCCGCCACCTGGGCTCCGGCCACCGCCGGGAACAGGCCGGTGGCCACGACCGCACCGCCCGGCTCGGCCGCCCCGAGCACCGCCGCGTGGAACTGCTCGACCAACCGGGCCGCGCGCTCGGGGAGTTCCGAGGGTGCCGGGGGCGGCCCGCTGACCAGCGAACGCACCGACTGCCCTACCGGCACCAGTTCGACCCCGGCCTCGGCGAGCCGGGCCGCGAACTCCTCGTCCGGCGGCGCGCACACCCGCGCCTCGGCGCCCAGTTCCCGCAGCCGCAGCGCCAGCGCGGCCATCGGCTCGACGTCCCCGCGCGACCCGTACGTCGACAACACCACTCGCACGTCGTGACTCCCCGTTCCCTCGGATTGCGTCCTTGAGCCGGTGATTCTGCGGCAGCACCGGGGCCTTGTGGCAAGGCCCCCCGTGCGCTATAAGTTGAGAGTGGCGAGGAGTGGGTACGCCTCCGGACACCGCCGCGACGCCTCCGGACACCTCCGCGACACCGACCCGCCACGACGCGCCGGGCGGGCGCCGCAAATTCCCCGGGCGGGCGCCGAAGCGCCTGGCAGACTCTCCCCATGCGCACCGTCATCGAGAACATGGCCTCTCAACTCGCCCGTGTGCCCGGTGTGGTGGGGGTGATGCTCGGCGGGAGCCGGGCCCGTGGCGAGGAACGGCCGGAGTCGGACTGGGACCTCGGGGTGTACTACCGGGGCGCCCCCGACCTCGACGCGCTGCGGGTGCTCGCCGGGCCGGAGGTCGAGGTGGCCGGGCCGGGCGGCTGGGGCCCGTGGGTGAACGGCGGGGCGTGGCTGCGGGTCGAGGGTGTCGCCGTGGACTGGATCCTGCGGGACCTCGACCGGGTCGGGCGGGTGTGGGCGGACTGCCGCCGGGGCCGCTTCGAGGTGGGAACGCAGGCCGGCCACCCGCTCGGCTTCTGGTCGCCCTGCTACCCGGGCGAGGTCGCCCTCGGACTGCCGCTGGCCGACCCCACCGGGGAGTTGACGCGACTCAAGGAGCAGGCCGCCGACTATCCGGAGCCGCTGCGCGACGCCCTCACCGCGGCCACCTGGGAGGCCGACTTCCTGCTCGACACCGCCGCGAAGAGCGCCGCCCGCGCCGATGCCCTGCACGTCTCGCTCTGTCTGTCGCGCGCCGTCGGCATCCTGGTCCAGGCCCTCCACGCCCACCACCGCCGCTGGTGCCTCAACGAGAAGGGCGCCCTGGCCGTGGCGGAGCAACTGCCGGACACTCCGGCGGACTTCGGCTCGACGGCGCGCGGCCTGCTCGCCGCGCCCGGCGGATCGGCGGCCGAGCTGACGGCCACGGTCGCCCGGGCGCGGGAGCTGACCCGGGAGACCGTGGCCGCAATGGGCCGCTGAGCCGCCGGCCGCCGGGCCGGGCCGGGCCGGGCCGCTGAGCCGCCCCCGGGCTCCCGGCGGGGTGGTCAGTCCCGGTACCAGGAGACGGTGAACCCGTGGTCGGCGGCCGACGCCACCTCGACGGCCGCCGCCCGCAGCTCCCGCTCCCAGTCCTGCCGCGCCCCTGACGCCCGGTCGCCGACGCAGTCCGGGCAGCAGACCTGGTCGGCCAGCGCCACGAACCGCTGTTCCGCCGCGTTCGCGGCCCCGCCGCTCGCCCGCCAGAGCTCGCTGACGGCGTCCCCCGACGTGATCTCCTCCGACATCAGCCGGGCCGCCGTGCGGTGCAGCAGGCAGCGCCCGACGAAGTCGTCGTCCGGCACCGGCAGGCCGAGCTCGGCCATCGCCTGCCGCAGCAGCCCGCCGAGCTCGGCCGAGCGCTCGCCGCGGCCCCGACGCCCCGCCAGGTCGCACAGCGCGGCCGACTGCGCACCGACCCCCGCCGCCAGCAGGTCGGCGGCGGCCATCGGCAGGTCCTCGGGGTGGACGAGCCCGGTGGTGTACCGCCAGGCCAGGGTGAAGGCGTCGTTCATGGCGACATCCTGACAAGACGACCGCGGCCGTCGCCACCCGGTATCCGCGGCCCTGCGGGAAACCGCGGGGTGGCGTGCTGCGGGAAACCGCAGGAGGTTCGCCGGAAACCCTCATACCGCCACTGACCTGCGATTTCTAGCGTGGAGCCAGCCGGGGACGAGCAGTCCCCCGACCACTTTGGAGCCCCGCATGCCGCACACCGTCCTCGCCATCGCCCAGCAGCCCGCCGACGGGTTCGCCGGCTGGGCGGCCGACCTGGTCGACACCATGGGCGGCCCCGGGGCCGGCCTGGCGATCGCGCTGGAGAACCTCTTCCCGCCGCTGCCCAGCGAGGTGATCCTGCCGCTGACGGGCTTCGCCGCCGGGCAGGGCGTGATCAGCCTCGCGTCCGCGCTGACCTGGACCACCCTCGGTTCGGTCGCCGGGGCCGTCGTCCTCTACTGGCTGGGCGCCCTGTTCGGCCGGGAGCGGATGCACGCGATCTGGGCCCGGCTGCCCCTGGTCAAGGCCTCCGATCTGGAGCGCACCGAGGCCTGGTTCGCCCGGCACGGGACGAAGGCGGTGCTGCTGGGCCGGATGGTGCCGATCTTCCGCAGCCTGATCTCGGTGCCGGCCGGGGTCGAGCGGATGCCGCTGCCCGCGTTCGTCATGCTGACCACGATCGGCAGCCTGGTGTGGAACAGCGTGCTGGTGATGGCCGGCTTCCTGCTGGGGGACCGCTGGGACGTGGTGGAGACGTACGTCGGGCTGCTCTCCAAGGCGGTCCTGGTCGTGGTCGTGCTGGCCGTGGCCGGGTACGTCGTGATGCGCGTCCGCGGCCGCCGCGGCGAGAGCGCCGCCCAGCACCGCCGCACCCGGTGACCGCCCCGGCCGGCGACCCTGGCCCGGGCGACCCGGGCCCGGGCGACCCGGCGGACCGGGCCGGCCCCGCGCACCCCGCCCCGGACGGCGCCGCACACACCGGCCCCACCGGCCCCACCGGCCCCACCGGCCCTACCGGCCCCGTAAGCTCGAACCCCGTGCAGGGGGATGGAGCAGACACCACGTCATGGCCGCGCCGCGCCGCCGGAGTTCTGCTCGGCTGCCCGAGCGCCGCCCTCGCCGCGCTGTACCTGCTGCTGGCCGGCGCCGTCCTCGGCCCGTTCCTGCTCTGGCCGCGCACCCGCCCGTACGCCGCGCCGGGCCTGCTGTCCGGGGTGCGCCGGCTGGCCGCCCTGGAGCGGGCCCGGCGCAGGGCGTTCTTCGGCGACCGCTTCCCCCGCCACTACCGGGCGGACGACCGCAGGCTGCTGCGCTACCTGGTGGTGCGCAGCGGTGGCGGGCTGGTCGCCGGGGTGGTGCTGGGGCTGCTGGTCTTCGGGCTGGCGCTGGCCGTGCTGCTGGTCGGCGGGGTGCTGCGCGGCTCGCTGGGCTGGGAGGAGCTGGCGACCCAGGTGCTGCTCGGCGGGGTGCTGCTCTTCCTGGCCGTACAGGGCCTGTTCTCGCTGGCCGCGCTGGACGCCCGGACCGCCCGGGAGTGCTTCGGGCCGTCCGAGGCCGAGCTGCTGCGCCGCCGGATCGCCGAACTCGCGGACAGCCGGGCCGCGGTGGTGCGGGCGGTGGACACCGAGCGGCGCCGGATCGAGCGGGATCTGCACGACGGCGTGCAGCAGCGGGTGGTGGCGCTGGCGATGCTGCTCGGCCGGGTGCGGCGCGGCCTGGACCGCCACCAGGGCCCGGAGCGGACGGAGGCACTGCTGCGCCAGGCGCACCGGGAGGCGCGGGAGGTGCTGACCGAGCTGCGCGAGGTGGCCTGGCGGGCGTACCCGTCGGCGCTGGACACCCTGGGGCTGGAGGAGGCGCTGGGCGGGGTGGCCGAGCGGTGCGCCATTCCGCTGCGGCTGCGCTACGAGGTGGCCGGCCCGCTCCCCGAACCCGTGCGGACCGCGGCCTACTTCGTGGTGTCGGAGTGCGTCACCAACGCCGCCAAGCACTCCGCCGCCTCGGCGGTCTCGGCCCGGGTCGAGCGGGCCGCCGGCCTGCTCACGGTGCGGGTGGAGGACGACGGCGCGGGCGGCGCGGACCCTGCCGGCAGCGGCCTGACCGGCCTGCGCGGGCGGGTGGCCGCGCTGGACGGTACCCTCCACGTCCACAGCCCCGCCGGGGGCCCGACCGTCATCACCGCGGAGCTGCCATGCGCGTGACCCTCGCCGAGGACTCGACCCTGCTGCGGGAGGGCCTGGTCCGCCTGCTCGCCGAGGAGGGGCACGAGGTGCTGGCCGCGGTGGGCGACGCGACGGCGCTGACCGCGGCGGTGGCGGAGCAGCCGCCGGACGTCGTGGTGGTGGACATCCGGATGCCGCCGACCCACACCGACGAGGGACTGCGGGCGGCGGTGGAGATCCGCGAGCGGTGGCCGCGGGTCGGGGTCCTGGTGCTCTCCCAGCACATCGAACGCGGTTACGCGGCCCGGCTGTTGGACGCCGGCGCGGAGCGGGTCGGCTATCTGCTGAAGGACCGGGTGGCCGAGGTCGAGGAGTTCCTGGACGCCTTGGTGCGGGTCGCGGCGGGCGGCACGGTGATCGACCCGGAGGTGGTCCGCCGCCTGGTGGTGCACACCACCCGCACCGACCCGCTGGCCCGGCTCACCCCGCGGGAGCGCAGCGTCCTGGAGGCGCTCGCCGAGGGCTGGACCAACGCCGCCATCGCGCAGCGGCTGCACGTCTCGCTGAGCGCGGTGGAGAAGAACCTCAACGCCGTCTTCGACAAGCTGGACCTGCCCCGCACCACGGACCACAACCGCCGCATCCTGGCCGTCCTGCACTACCTCGGCGTGTAGGGCCCGTCTCCCGGATCCTTGCCGGGCCCGACGGCACGGACCCAGACGGGGAACGGCGGGATCGCCGCTTCCTCCCCCTCCGCCTCGTCCTCGTCCTCATCCGTGATCCTGGTGACGCCGGGCTCCGCGTCGGCGAGGTAGTCCGCGACGATCGGCCCGAGGTCCGCCACCGGTTCGTACGCGCCGCCGAACGGCAGGTCGTCCGGGCCGACCGAGCCGGTCGAGCAGCGCAGCTGCCCGGCCTGGTGGTCGTGCCAGACGTAGAACGTGGCCGGCCCGTCGTGGCCCAGCGCCCGGACCCGGTCCCGGAGCAGGGCGGCGGTCCGCTCGAAGGCGGCCACCACCTCCGGGACCCCCAGCGCCCGCCGGTCCTCGACCTCGGCGGTCAGCCACCAGGTGTTGGTCTCCCACTCCACCGGGTGGTCGTCCGGCTCCAGCGCCAGCGGCTCGTCCGCCAGCTCGGCGATCCACGTCAACAGCATGGCGCCAGTATCCCCCGGCCGGGTGATGCCCCCGGCCCTCCGGGGCTCAGCGCTCCCGCGGCTCCCGGCCCCGGAGCGCGGCGGCCGGACCGGGACGGGGGCGGGCCGCCCTCCCGGCGCCGTCGCGGGCGGCATCCGGCGCGCCGAGGTCGAGCACCCGGTCGGCCAGCGGCAGCAGGGCCGGGTCGTGGGTGATCAGGACGGTGGTGCGCCCGGCCATCAGGCGGCGCAGCGCGGGGACGAGCTGCTCGACGGTGTGCGGGTCCAGGCCACTGGTGGGTTCGTCCAGGATCACGACGGGGGTGTCGCGCAGGAAGGCCCGGGCGATGGCGACGCGCCGGCTCTGACCGCCGGAGAGCTGGAATCCGTCGGCGCCGATCACCGTGCGGTAGCCCTCCGGGAGCGCCGTGACGAAGCCGTGGGCCCCGGCGATGCGGGCGGCGCGTTCGACGTCGGCGGCCGGGGCGTCCGGTCGGCCGTAGGCGATGTTGTCGGCGATGCTCGCGTGGAACAGCGGGGCCTCCTGGGGCAGCAGCGTGACCGCTCGGCGCAGTGAGGCGAGGGTGAGGTCGCGCAGGTCCCGCCCGTCCAGGCGGACGGTGCCGGCCTGCGGGTCGAGGAAGCGGACCAGGAGCTTGGCGAGGGTCGACTTGCCGCTGCCGCTGGGCCCCAGGACGGCCAGGGCCTCGCCGGGGCGCAGGTCGAGGTCCACGTCGGCCAGGACGGGCGGCCCCGGGGCGCCGCCGGCACCGGGGTAGGCGGCACGGACGCCCCGGAGGGTGATCCGGCCCCGGACCGGGCCGGTGTCCCGGGCCGCGGGGCGTTCCTGCACCGGGCTGCGGATCTCGTGCAGCTCCAGGACGCGTTCGCCCGAGGCGCAGGCCGCGCCGGCCAGCGGAATGAGGGCGGCGAGCTGCTGGACGGGCTCGAACAGCTGCGCCATGAAGGCGGCGAAGGCGAGCAGGCCGCCGAGGCTGAGCTGTCCGTGGATGACCTGCAGGGCCCCGACACCCACCACGGCCAGACCGGCGAGCAGCTGCAGCACGCTGAGGAAGGGCTGGTAGAGATCGGCGACCCGGGCGGCGGCGAGTTCGGCGTCGAGCAGCGCCCGGCCCTCCCGGTGGACCCGTTCGACCTCGCGGCTCTCCTGGCCGCAGGTCCGGGTGACCACGGCGTTGCGCAGGGATTCCTCCAGCAGCGCGGTGACCCCTCCCGCGCGGCGCTGGACCCGTCGCTCCCGGCGCCGGATGACACGTCCGAACAGGCTGCTGGAGAGGACGAACAGCGGGGCGGCCAGCAGCGCGGCCAGGGTGAGCTGCCAGCTCAGGTAGAACGCGGCGCCGGTGAACAGCAGCAGGCTGACGACGGCCACCGCGCCCTCGACCAGCCCGGTGGCCACCATCTGCTCGATCTCGGCGATGTCGAAGGTGAGCCGCGCCACCAGGTCGCCGCGCCAGCGGCTCTCCAGCGTGTCGGGGGGCAGGGTGTGCAGGTGCGCGAGGGTGTCGGTGCGCAGCCGCAGCATGTAGCGCTCGGCGGTCCTGGTGCTGGTGTAGGCGCCGGCGAAGGTGAACAGCCCGGCGGCGACGGCCGCACCGAGCATCAGGGCGGCGAGCGGCCAGAAGTCGGCGAAGTGCCGGGGGACGAGGACGTCGTCGATGAGGTCCTTGAACAGCCAGACCGAGACGACCTCGCCGAAGGCGCCGACGACGAGCAGGGCCGCACTCACCGGGAGCCAGCGCGCGTCGGGGCGCACCCACGGCCAGAACCGGCGGATCAGCTCCCGCAGCGGAATGACCGGCGGTTCCGCCACCGGTCCCTGGTACTCGGCCTCGTCGGCCCTGTTGGCCCCGCCGGCCTCGCTGACCGCATCGGCCTTGTCGGCCGCCCGGTCACCCGGGGGCGTCACATCGCGCATGGACACGACCCGTTGCTCTCGGAGACATCGTTCCGGGATCCGGAAACGAGGTTCCGGGATACGGAGCCGTCGTACCGGGGTGGGGACGCGTCGCCCTCCGTACGGAGGCGGCGCCGACCCCAGGGCAAGGGGCCGGCGGTGACACCGTCGGCCCCTCGGGGTGACGCTAGTCGGAACTGCTGTGCGCAGCCCTAGCCGTAAGCACCGTCACCAAAAACCGAAACGACGGCGTCCACGGCGGTCGCGGTCACGACCACGGCCCCGGCCCCGGTCCCGGTCCCCACGGTCACGACCGTAACCACGGTCCCTGTCTCCTCCACGACCGAAGTAACTCATCACGGCTTCTCTCTCTCGTCGTGTCGGCCCTCCGCGCGCCCACGACCGCACCGACGGCGCGAAAGCGGGGAGCTGGAGGCCGTTACCGGTGGTCGAACCCTTCCGGCGGCCTGTCGGCGACGCCCGGATCGATTCGCCCCACCTCTCCAGTATCCGCCCACTGACCGTATGCGCAGCTTCAGAGCCGATCGGATTGTCCGGTTGTCGGATCCTGCGTCTGTTCGACGACCACTGTGGATGGCGTCCCGCCCGTCACGTTCAGCAACTCCCGGTACGTCATCGGGACGACGGTGTGCGGGTGTCCGGCGGCGGCCCAGAGCACCTCGTACGCGTCGAGCGCCGTGTCGACCACGGTGCGCAGCGGCGCCGGGTGGCCGGTCGGGGCGACGCCGCCGATGGCCTGGCCGGTGGCCTCGCGGACCTGGGCGGCGGTGGCGCGTTCGATCGGGCCGGTGCCCAACTGCCGTGCCAGGTGGGCGGTGTCGACCCGGTGGGCGCCGCTGGTCATCACCAGCAGTGGCGCGCCGTCACAAATGAACACCAGGCTGTTCGCGATGGCGCCGACCTCGCAGCCCAGCGCGGCGGCGGCCTCGGCGGCGGTGCGGGCGGAGTCGGGCAGGACGCGGATCTCGCCGGGGACGCCGGCCACCGCCAGTGCCTCGGCGACGGCCTGACTGCGTGTGGGGAGTGAGGAGGTCATCGGTCCATCATGCCTTCCGCGCCGAGCGGCGCGAGTCGGCGCTCAGCACCGCCCGTACGCCCGCGGTGAGCACCGAGGCGTCCCGCCCGACGCCCCACACGACCCCGCCGTCCGGCCCGCCGACCCGCGCCTCCACATAGGCGACGGCGTCCCGCCCGGAGCCCACCGCGTGCTCGCCGAAGGAGAGGATCTCCGCCCCCACGGCGTCGGCCACCGCGTCCAACGGCCCGGCGCCGGTGCCCCGGCGGCCGTCGACCTCGGCCCAGTCGTCCCCGACCCGCCACCGCCGGCCGGCCCCCGCGTCCAGGTACTCGGCCCGGAACAGCCCGTACAGCTCCTCCGCCGTCATCTCCCGTCCGCTGTCGTCGGTGGCCTCCTGCACCACCCGGGCGAAGTCGATCTGCAGCCGCCGGGGCAGTTCCAGCCCTTCCGCGGCCTGCAGCAGGTGGGCGATCCCGCCCTTGCCCGACTGGCTGTTGACCCGGATCACCGCCTCGTAGTCCCGCCCCAGGTCGGCCGGGTCGATCGGCAGGTACGGCACCGACCAGGGCGCCTCCCGCTGCGGGACGCCCAGCGCGGCGGCGGTCTCGGCGTGCCGGGCGAAGCCCTTGCGGATGGCGTCCTGGTGGGTGCCGGAGAAGGCGGTGTGCACCAGGTCGCCCGCGTAGGGGTGCCGCTCGTGGACGGGCAGCCGGTTGCAGTGCTCGACGGTGCGCCGGATCGCGTCGATGTCGGAGAGGTCCAGCATCGGGTCGACACCCTGGGTGTGCAGGTTGAGCGCCAGGGTGACGAGGTCGACGTTGCCGGTCCGCTCGCCGTTGCCGAACAGGCAGCCCTCGACCCGCTGGGCGCCGGCGAGGACGGCGAGTTCCGCGCAGGCGACGCCGGTGCCGCGGTCGTTGTGCGGGTGGACGGAGAGGATCACCGCCTCGCGCAGTTCCAGGTGGCGGTCCATGTACTCGATCTGGTCGGCGTACACGTTGGGGGTGGCGATCTCGACGGTGGCCGGCAGGTTGTGGATCACCGGCCGCTCGGGCGAGGCGTCCCAGAGCCGGGTGAGCCCGTTGCACACCTCCAGCGCGTAGTCCGGCTCGGTCAGGTTGAACACTTCGGGCGAGAACTGGAACCGCAGGCCGTCCCGGCCCTCCCCCAGCCTGGCCATCAGTGTCGCGGCCGAGGTGATCAGCGCCCGGAGCCCGGCGCGCTCCTTGCCGAGGACGACCTCCCGCCACTGCGGCGCGGTGGCGGTGTAGAGGTGGACGACCACCCGGGGCAGGCCCGCGACGGCTTCGAAGGTGCGCTCGACCAGGTCGGCCCGGGCCGCCGTGAAGACCACGACGGTGACGTCCTCGGGCACGGCTCCGGGGGTGGTGGCCAGTTGGCGGACGAAGTCGAAGTCGGTGCGGCTGGCGGACGGGTAGCCGACCTCGATCTCCTTGAAGCCCATGGCCAGGAACAGGTCGAACATCCGCTGCTTGCGCGCCGGGTCCATCGGCTCGGCCAGTGCCTGGTTGCCGTCGCGCAGGTCGACGGGCACCCACAGCGGGGCCCGCTCGATGCGACGGCCGGGCCAGCGGCGCAGCAGGGCGGGCACCTGCACCCGCTCGTGGGCGGGGCGGTAGCGGTGGGAGGGCATGGTGCCGCCGCGCTGGGGGTTCCAGGCGGGGGCGGCGGCCGGGACGGGCCCGGCGGGGGCGTGCAGGGTGGGGAAGCGTACGGGCGGTCGCATGACGGGGTTCCTCGCTCGGGGCGGACACCGGAGACCGGCAGGACGGCGCGCCGCAGCGGGGTGCCGGTCCGGTCACGCCCCGCTGCGGCCACCAAGAAGAAGGCCCCCCGGGGGGAGCGTCCACGGCTGCATGCCGGGTAGAGTAACCACGACCGAAGTCCTCAGACAACCTGACAGGTGAACCCGATGGCCGCGCTCCGCCCCTCCCCCCTCGCCGAACAGGCCGCCGCCCGGCTGGAGGAGCAGATCCGGGCCGGGCAGTGGCCGGTGGGCGGGAAGCTGCCGGGCGAGGTGGCGCTCGCCGAGGAGCTGGGCGTCGGCCGCTCGACCGTCCGGGAGGCGCTGCGCACCCTCGCGGCGGCCGGGATGGTGCGCAGCCGCCAGGGCTCCGGGGTGTACGTCACCGCCGACCGGCCCACCGGGGACTGGGCCGCCCGGCTGCGCCGCGCGGAGCTGGCACACGTCTACGAGGTGCGGACGGTGGTCGAGGTGCAGGCGGCCCGGCTGGCGGCCGACCGCCGCACCGGGGCGGACCTCGCCGCGCTCGACGCCGCGCTGGCGGCCCGCCGGGCGGCGGGCGGGGCGGACGACGCCGCCTTCGTGGACGCCGACATCGCGCTGCACACGGCCGTGGTGGCCGCCGCGCACAATCCCGTCCTGGACGACCTGTTCGCCCAGTTCGCCCCGGTCCTGCGCGAGCAGCTGGTCGCCCTGGTCGGCCTGTTCGGCCTGCGCGCGGAGGATCCGGACCACGGCTACGACGCCCACGCGGACCTCGTCCGGGCCCTGCACGCCGGCGATCCGGAGGCGGCCGGGCGGGTGCTGGCGGCGGAGCTGGAGGCCACCCGCTCCCGTCTGCTGACGCACTGACGGGGCGCCCGGGGGCCGCACGACGGGGCGTCACACAGTTTTCACACCCCGGCCACCCGCCGGCCGGGCGCCGCGCCGACACTGTGTCGAGCAGGCCCGGAGCCGCCCCCTCCGCATACGCACCGTCAACGGTCGAGTGACCTTGTGTTCACCGCGTGTGCAAGTACGGCCCAGGCAGCGAACGGTTTTTCACTCCAATCACACGGTATGACTAGTATCGCTTCGTCAAAAAACCGTGCCCGGACGGCCCGCCCCTCACCGGCCGGCCGCCAGTCCCAAGGAGTCAGCTCTGCGCGCGCGTGCGAATCGGCGGCCCCCGACGCCGAAGGGCCCCCGCAGGCGTCCACGCCTGTCCCTGCGGACGGCGCTGCTCGTCCTGGCCGTCGTCCCCAGCATCGCCCTGGTCGCCCTCTGGGCCGTGACCAGCGGTGAGACCATCGCCGACTTCCAGCGACTGGCCGACCAGGCCACCATCGCGCAGAAGGCCGGCCAACCGTCCAACATCGTCTACTACAACCTCCAGGAGGAGCGCCGGCTCAGCGCCGAGGCGCTCGCCCGGCCCGGCTCCAACGCCGACCAGCTGCGCCGCCAGCGCCAGCTGACCGACGACGCGGTCCGGCAGTTCCAGACCCTCTCCGGGGCAACCGCCGACAACGCCCCCGCCGAGGTCCGCTCCGCCGTCGCCGAGGCCCGCCAGGCCATGGGCAAGCTGGCCGAACAGCGTGCCGCCGTCGACCGCGCCACCACCGACCAGCAGAGCGTCTTCGCCTACTACACCGACCTGATCAGCGTCGACCTGCGGCTGTTCACCGCGCTCAGCCGGGTCGACACCGGCGAGGTCACCTGGCTGTCCAAGACCCTGGTCAACTCCTTCTGGGCCAAGGAGATGATCTCCCGCGAGGACGCCGTCCTGGCCCGCGGCTGGCCCACCGGACGGCTGTCCGCCACCGACTACCAGCAGGTCCAGCAGCTGATCGGCGCGCAGGACCACCTGCTCAACGTCCAGGTCCTGCCGTACATCCCGGACACCGAAGCACCGGCCTGGCACGACCTGGTCAACAGCCCGTCCTGGCAGGCCAAGACCGCCGTCGAGCAGGCCCTGCTCAAGCCCACCGCCGCCGACGCCGCCGGCACCGTCAGGCTCCCGGCCACCCAGGACCAGTGGCGCCAGGCCCTCGACGGGCTCAACCCGCCACTGGTCAAGGCCATCGAGGACCGCACCAACGGCATCATCGAGGTCGCCAAGAGCGCCATCATCGGCATGCTCACCCGGGTCGTGCTCACCACCGTCATCGGCCTGATCACGGTCGTCGCGGTCGTCATCGCCTCCTGGCGCCTGAGCCGCTCCCTGCGCCGCCGCATCAAGGACCTGCACACCCAGGCCGAGGAGATGCAGCGCACCCTGCCCGAGGTGGTCGAGCGCCTCGGCCGCGGCGAGCAGGTGGACGTCGAGGCCGAGACCCGCACCATCACCGCCGGCCCGCACGGCAACGGCACCGACGAGCTGGCCCGGCTCGGCCAGGCGCTCAACCTGGCCCGCTCCGCCGCCCTGGAGTCCGCCGTCGGCCAGGCCGAGCAGCACCGCGGCTTCGAGCGGCTGCTCCAGCGCATCGCCCGCCGCACCCAGCTGCTGATCGGCCGCCAGCTGCGCAAGCTGGACGAACTGGAGCGCAAGCACGACGACCCGGAGGTCCTGGAGGGCCTCTTCGACCTCGACCACCTCACCGCCCGCCTGCGCCGGTACGAGGAGAACCTCGTCATCATGGCCGGCGGCCAGCCGCAGCGGCGCTGGCGCAAGCCCGTCCCGCTGCTGGACGTGCTGCGCGCCGCACAGGGCGAGGTGCAGGACTACCGCCGGATCTCGATCGACATCGAGGGCGACCCGTGGCTGTCCGAACGGGCCGTCGGCCCGGTGGCGCACGTGCTCGCCGAGCTGATGGAGAACGCCACCACCTTCTCCAAGCCGCCCACGCCGGTCGAGGTGCGCGCCGCCGTGGTCGGCCGCGGGCTCGCGATCGAGATCGAGGACCGGGGCCTGGGCATGGACCCGGAGCAGTACGACGCCGCCAACGAGCTGATGAGCCGCCCGCCGCGCACCGACGTGCTGGCCCGGGCCGACGACATCCGCCTCGGCTTCCACGTGGTCTCCCGGCTGGCCGCCCTGCACGGGCTGAGGATCGAGTTCCGCCCGTCCGCCTTCGGCGGCACCCGGGCGGTCGTGCTCGTCCCGGACGAGCTGGTCATCGAGGGCGACACCGGGCTGCCGGACGGCGCCGGCGGTACGGCCACCGAGCCCATCCCGCTGGTGCGCCGCTCGCGCCGGGCCGTGCGCTCGGCCTCCGACGAGACGCCCGCCCCGGTGCCGGCCGGTCCGCCGGTCGCGCCGGTGGACTCCTTCGGCCTGGACTCCTTCGGCCAGGGCGGCTTCGTCCCGCAGGCCGCTCCGGTACCGCTGCCGCTGCCGCTGTCCTCGACGGGCGTCGGGGCGGACATCGGGGCGAGTGTCGAGACGGGCGCGGAAACGACCGCCGGGACGACCGCCGAGGCCGAGCCGGAAGCCACCGTCCACGAGATCCCGCTGCCGGAGGCGCCGTTCCCGCAGGGACAGCCGTTCCCGCACGGGCAGCCGTTCCCGCAGGAGCAGCCCTACCAGCCCGAACAGCCCTTCCCGCAGGAGCAGCCCTACCAGCCGTACGAGTCCGGGCAGCCCTACGAGTCCGGGCCGCCGGTCCCGCTGGAGCAGCCGATCGAGCACAGCTCCCCGGCCGACCCGGCACCCGCCCTGGACGTCCCGGCCTACCCGGACATCGCCTACGCCCGGGTCACCGAGGCCGAGGCCCCGTACGCCGACGAGCAGTACCGCCCGGCCGACCACTACCGGCTGGCCGAGCGCCGGCAGCGCCGCGAGTACCGGACCTCGGTGCCGTTCAGCCCGGCCGAGGGCGGCCAGGCCCCACTGCCGCAGCGCGTCCGGCAGGCCAGCCTGGCAGCCGAGCTGCGGGTGCCCCCGCCGGAGCGGTCGCCGTGGGTCGAGCGGCCCGCCGCCGGGCCCACCGCCCCGCCCGCGGGCCCGGTCGAGCGCACCGACTGCCCGGTGCGGCGCTCGGGTGCGGCGATCGGCGCCTTCCAGCGCCAGTCCCGCGCCGCCCGGGCCCAGGACAGCGGCGAGCACCCGCTGCCCGCCGCCCCGCCGGCCCCCTCCCCCGCACCCGCCGGCCACCCGGCTCCCGCGCCCGCCCCGTCCCCCTGGGCCCTTCCGGCCGCGGACACCCGAACCACACGAACGGATGACCAGTCATGAACCGCACGATCGCCACCCACCAGGACCTGGACTGGCTGCTGGACGGACTCGTCGACTCGGTGCCCGGGACCAGGAACGCCGTCCTGCTCTCCGACGACGGTCTCGTGGTCAGCCACTCCCGCACCATCGAGCGGGCCGACGCCGAGCGGCTGGCCGCCGTCGCCACCGGCCAGCAGAGCCTGGCCCGCGGGGTCGGGGCGCTGTTCGACGGCGGCCCGGTGCACCAGGTGATCGTCGAGCTCGCCGAGTGCTGGCTGTTCGTCATCGCCGCCGCCCAGGGCACCCACCTGGCCGTGGTCGCCTCCCAGGAGGTGGACGCCGAGGTGATGTCCGTCGCGATGCACACCCTGGTGCAGCAGGTCGGCCAGAAGCTCACCACCCCGGTCCGCGGCGAGGGCACCCCCGCCGCCCCGGCGTCCTTCGACGCCTTCGCCTCCCGGAACCGGGGCTGACCCGGGTGGAACCGTACGGGAACGACGCCTGGGGGGACGGCCTCGACGACGGCCGGCAGGCCGGCCCGCAGTCCGGCGGGGACGACGGCCGGCGGCGCGGCGCGGTGCCGCACTGGAGCGAGCTGGAGGAGGACGACGCGGAGGAAGAGACGGGCAGCATGGTGCGCCCGTACACGATCACCCGCGGCCGGACCGCGCCCGAGCGCGACGACCTCACCCTCATCACCGTGCTCACCACGGTCGAGGCGGAGGCCGACGCGGCCCTGGCGCGGGGCAGCCGCGCCGGTGCTCGCGGCCTGCAGCCCGAACACCGGCTGATCCTCGAACGCTGCCGGCGTCCCATCGCCGTCGCCGAGGTGTCGGCGGGCCTGGACCTCCCGGTCTCGGTCACCAAGATCCTGCTGGGCGACCTGGTCTCCCAGGGCCTGCTGAAGGCCCGGGCACCGCTCTCGGTGGCCCGGGCCGCCGGGGGCGTGGACCTCGGCCTGCTCACGGCCGTACGCGAAGGACTCCGGAGACTCTGAACATGGCAACACCCCACTCCGCCATCGACGCCCCCGCCGCCCCGGCCGCCGTCAAGATCCTGATCGCGGGCGGCTTCGGCGTGGGCAAGACCACCCTGGTCGGCTCGGTCAGCGAGGTCACCCCGCTGCGCACCGAGGAGTACCTGACCCGGGCCAGCGTCGGCATCGACGACCTGGCCGGCGTCGACCAGAAGACCACCACCACCGTCGCCCTCGACTTCGGGCGGATCACGGTCAGCCCCGAGCTGGTCGTCTACCTGTTCGGCACGCCCGGCCAGGAACGCTTCTGGTTCATGTGGAACGACCTGGTCAACGGCGCCCTCGGCGGGATCGTCATCGCCGACACCCGCCGGCTGGAGACCAGCTTCGCCTCCATCGACTTCTTCGAGAGCCGGGGCATCCCGTTCGTGGTCGCGATCAACTGCTTCCACAACACCAACACCCGCACCCCCGACGAGATCCGGGCCGCGCTCGACCTCGACCCGCAGGTGCCGATGCTGCTCGGGGACGTGCGCGAGCGCGCCTTCGGCCGGGACCTGCTGCTCGCCCTGGTCGACCACCTGATGGACCTCGCCGCCACGCGCGCCGGCTGAACCGGTCCCGTCCGAACCCTCATGCGGCCGGCCGGCTCCGGCCGAGCCCCCGCACTCCTGCGAACTTCCCTTCGGAGCGTCCCTCATGACCAGACCCCTGCGCGTCCTCGTCAACGGTGGCGGCATCGGCGGCCTCACCCTCGCCACCGCCCTCGCCCAGCGCGGCCACCAGGTCGACGTCGCCGAGCTGCGCGAGCAGCTGGAGGCCCTCGGCGTCGGCATCATCCAGCCGTCCAACGCCCTGCACGTGATGCGCGAGATCGGCGTCCTGGAGGACTGCCTGTCCGTCGGCTTCCCGTGGGAGGTGCTGACCATCTGCGACCCGGCCGGCGCCACCCTCGCGAAGATCCCGCAGCCCCGGATGGGCGACGTGCCCTCCAACAACGGCATCCCGCGCCCCGCGCTGGCCCGCGTCCTGGCCGACGCCGCCGCCGGGGCGGGCGTGACGGTCCGCTTCGGCACCACCATCGGCACCCTGCACGAGGACGCCCACGGCGTCGAGGTCGCCCTCACCGACGGGCACGTCGGCCGCTACGACCTGGTCGTCGGCTTCGACGGCATCGGCTCGCCGCTGCGCCGCCACCTGTACGGCGAGAAGTACGTCCCCGAGTACACCGGCTTCGCCAACTGGCGTGTCACGCTGCCGCGTTCGCCCGAGGTTCAGGGCGTGGTGATGTCCTCCGGCAACCTCAGCGCCAAGGCCCTGCTCACCCCGATCAGCACCGAGCAGATGTACCTGGGCTCGGTCTTCGCCGAGGCCGAGGACTTCCGTCCGGACCCGGAGCGCGCCCACGAGCAGCTGCGCGAGCGGCTGGCCGGCTTCGGCGGGCCGATCGCCGAGGCGCTGGCGCTGATCACCGACCCGGCCGCCGTGGTCCACTCGCGGATCTCCCAGGTCACCGTCGAGGAGCCCTGGCACGTCGGCCGGATCGTCCTGGCCGGCGACGCCGCCCACGCCTCCACCCCGCACCTCGCCCAGGGCGCCGCGATGGCCGTCGAGGACGCGCTCGTGCTCGCCCAGAGCCTGGACGCGGCCGACACGGTGCCGGCCGCCCTCGCCGCCTGGGAGGAGCGCCGCCGCCCCCGCGCCATGTGGGTCCAGGCCCTGTCGCGGGCCGTCCTCAAGCAGGAGACGGGCACGCCGACCACGCCGGAGGAGGACGAGCTCCTCAAGGTCGGCATCCCGGGCGCGGCGCACGTCCTGGTCCAGCCGTACTGACGGCTGCGGCCTCGACCCCTCCGCCCGGCTGCGGCCCCGGGCCCGGCGGCGCGTTTCGGC
>NZ_JBHVJT010000010.1:0-879 GCF_042798815.1 Kitasatospora sp. NPDC057738
CGCGTGCCCTCGGCCGTCTCTTCCGTCGTCGCCGCGGGCCGCGGCGCGCCCGCACCCCGGCTCGCCGGTTCGGTGACGGCGGCCGGCGCCCTGACCTGCCCCGGGACGGCCGCCACGGGGCGCGCGGTCAGCAGGCCGGGCCGCCGCGCCACGACCAGCGGGGCCCCGACGGGACGCGGCCGCACCGGCCGGTCGGCCCGGACCGCCGAGTCGTTCGGGCGCGGGGAGGCGGCGGCCGCTTCGGGCGTCGCCGCACCGAGCGGGCCACTGGCGGCCTGCGGCCCTTCGGGCTTCGGTGAACTTCCCCTCACCGCAGCGGACTTCGACCCTCCGGGTACGGATGCACCGGGCGCCGCCGTGCCGGGTGTCGCCGCTGCGGGCCTCGGCGCACCGCCGTCGGCGCGCTTGGCCGCCTCGCGCGGGTCGGCCCCGCCCGCGCGGGCCGGGCGCGGCCCGGACCGCACCGGAAGCCGTCGCAGCCGGACGGACCGCTGGACCGGACGCGCCTGACGCGCCGGCCGCGCCGCGCCGGACTGCCCGTTCTCCGGCGCCTCTTCGGCACCGGCCTCGCTCGGGACGACCGGCATGACCGGCACGACCAGCTCGTCCCCGCCCGTGCGGACGGGGGCCGGGGCGCCCGGCCTCGCCACCGCCCGCAGGATGCCGACCGGGGCGGTCGGCAGGACCGCGTGGCCGAGCGGACCGCAGAGCGAGGGGTCCTGCCAGGCGGTGAGCCGGGAGCGGAACCTCAGGCCGTCGCTGACGCCGTGGGCCGGCCCGGCCAGGGTCGGGACCAGCGGCGCGACCGCGCGCCAGCCGCCGTCCCCGGCCGCCGGGCGCCGCCGCGCGGCCTCGCCCGTGCCCCAGGCCGCCTCCGTG
>NZ_JBHVJT010000010.1:889-59488 GCF_042798815.1 Kitasatospora sp. NPDC057738
GCGGCACCGTTAGCAACGCCCTCGCCGCCCCTGCGGCGGCCGATCCAGTCCCGAAGCCCCACCCGGCTCACCCGCCTTCGCTGATGCGGGTGTTGAGCCGCGCGATCTCCCTGACCCACTGCCCGCGTTCACGGTGGGTCAGGTCGAGGATGTCCTCCCGCTGCCAGTGGAAGTGGAAGGCGATGTACGCGATCTCCTCGTACAGCCGAGCAGGCGCGTACGTCACGATTCCCCCAGGCGCCCACCGGCGAGGTCGACCTCGAAGGCGCCGTCGCAGTGCGGGCAGGTCACCGCGGCGCGCGTGTGGCCTTCGCTGTTGATCCGCTGGTAGAGGTCCTGGAGGAAGGCCACGTCGGTGGCGTACATCCGCTCGACGACCCCGGCGTGCACATCGGTGATGTCGCCCAGCCTGGTGATCACGTGGCTGAGCAGCACCACGCTGAGGTACGCCGGGTTCTCCTTGACCCGCAGGTCGATCTGCGGCATGAGCTCGTCGCGGGCGGTGGCCAGGCGCATGGCACCGTGCCGGTGCACGGTGCCCTCGTCGTCGACGTAGCCGAGCGGCAGCTCGAACTCGAACTCGGTGTGCGGCGCCCGCGCCCGGGGCTGCGCCGCCGCTGCCGCCGGGGCCTGCTGCGGCGGCGCGGTGTTCTGCGGGGCCGGAGCCCGTTCCAGCAGCTCCTCCAGGCCGATCTTCCGCCTCACTCGACCGAGATCTCCTCGAACACGATGGTCACGGTCTCGGTGGCGGCGCTGGACTCGCCGGCGCTGAGGGTGGGGCCCTCCCAGCGGCTCGCCCAGGCGTTGGTCAGCTGGATGCGCCGCAGGGTGGCACCGGTGGTGTCCTTGACCTCGATGGTGAGGTTCTGCCGCGCGGTGTTGATCGCCCCGTTGTTGAGGGTCTCCTTGATCCAGTCCGTGAACGCGCCGCTCTTGTCCAGGCCGCGGGTGATGGTCACCTCGCCGGGGAGCCGGGCGCCGGGCTGCTTGCGGACGATCAGTTTGCCCTCTTGGGTCACCTGCTTGTACTCGACGACGTCCTGTTCGACCGTCAGGTTGCTGATCTCCTTGACGGACTCGACGTTGTAGCCGCCGAGTTGGACGCCGAAGATATGTGTGGAGAGCGGATCGCCTTCAGCCATGGGTTTGTGTCACCTTCCGATGCGAGGGGTGCCGAGGAGTGGCGCCGAGGGGTGTGGTGCCGACCGGGCCGGTCACTCGTTGACGAGGCTCGTGCTGTCGGAGAACTGGGACAGCCGGAACACCACGAACTCGGCCGGCTTCACCGGGGAGACGCCGATCTCGCAGATCACCTGGCCGAGGTCGATGGACTCCGGCGGGTTGTTGTCGCGGTCGCACTTGACGTAGAAGGCCTCGGCCGCGGTCTGCCCGAACAGGGCCCCGCGCCGCCACTCCTCGGTGAGGAACGCGGTGATGTTCCGGCGGATGCTGGACCACAGCCGGTCGTCGTTGGGTTCGAAGACCACCCACTGGGTCCCCAGGAGGATCGACTCCTCCAGGTAGTTGAAGAGCCGGCGCACGTTCAGGTAGCGCCACGCCGGGTCGGAGGAGAGGGTGCGCGCGCCCCAGATCCGGATGCCGCGCCCGGGGAAGGCCCGGACGCAGTTGACGCCGATCGGGTTCAGCAGGTCCTGCTCGCCCTTGCTCAGGCGCAGCTCCAGGTCCACCGCGCCGCGGATGACCTCGTTGGCGGGCGCCTTGTGCACACCGCGCTCGGCGTCGCTGCGCGCCCACACCCCGGCGACGTGCCCGCTCGGCGGGACCAGCACGTTGCGGCCGCTCGCCGGGTCGAACACCTTGATCCACGGGTAGTAGAGCGCGGCGTAGCGGGAGTCGAAGCCCGCCTCGTCGTTGCGCCAGGTGCGCATCCGCTGGGCGTTGAGGCCGGGCGGCGGGTCCAGGACGGCGATCCGGTCGCCCATCTGCTCGCAGTGCGACATCACCGCCAGCTGGACGGTGCGCAGGCCCTCGTCGTCGAGGTCGCCGCGCTGGTAGGCGCTCATCAGGTCGGGCACCGCGACCATGGTGATCTCGTCGATCGCCTCCAGGCCGCCGAAGCCGGTCCGGGCGGCGGCGTCGCCGACGTACTCGGCGGGGTCGAGCCGGCCCACCGGGGCCGCGGCCGGCGCGGGCGCGGCGGCCAGGGCGTGGGTGCGGCGCTCGGGGCGGCTCGGCGCAGTGCCGGGCTGTTCGGCGACGGCGACCAGCTTCGACTCGCGCAGCTGGGTGACGACGTAGCCCTTGGTGCTCTTGCGGGTCGAGACGTCGTAGGTCTCGGCGACCTCCGTGCCCCGGCGCACCAGCAGCCGGAAGCGGTCCTCGGGGACGTTCTCCCCCTCCGGGTCGGCGACCTCGACGGACACCTCGGCGCCCGCGCCCGGCCGGGCGGAGAAGAGGAACCCGGCGATCTCGACGGGCGGGGCCGCGGTGACGGCGGGGGCGGCGCCGGGCGCCTGCCGGGCCGGGTCGCCGACCCGCACCACGTAGGCGGAGCCGCCGCCGTTGGCGAAGAAGCCGTACACCGAGTGCGCCAGGTAGGTGCCCTCGGTGAAGCCGCCGAACCGCTGGACGTACTGGTCCCAGTTGGTCACCAGTGTGGGCTCGTGGAAGGGCCCGGTCTCGGCGAAGCCGACGAACGCGGCGACGGCCGTGCCGACGCCCTCGATCGGCCGGGCACCGGACTGGACCTCCTCCACGTACACGCCCGGGGTGAGGTACGACGGCATACGCGCTCCTTCGGCTGGTCAAGCATTTGCGCCGGTCATTCGCCCCCGAGTCTGCTGCCCGGACGTCACCCGGAAACATGTCCGCGGGTCCCGGACCGGGGGCAGGAACCGCTGCCCCCGGCGGACACCGCCGGACGTCCGCGCAGGCGCCCCGGACGTCCCGGGCTGCCCCCGCCGACCGTCCGCGCCGCCCCCGCCGCCCCGGGGGCGGTCAGCCGTGCCCGGTGTCCCCGAGCGCGCCCAGCCACGGCCCGAACTCGCTCGCCAGCACCAGCCGGCCGAGCTTGCGGTACTCGCCGACCACCGCGGAGACCAGCTGCGCCATCCCCAGCGGAGCGCCCGTCCCGGCGGCCAGATACGCCGCGGAGACCGCGCAGGCCCGGATGGAGCCGCCGGTGAGCTCGAAGTTCCGGGCGCAGAAGTCCAGGTCGAGATCGTCGTCACGGGGCACCAGCGGCCCCAGGCAGCGGTCCCAGAGCAGGCGACGCTGCGCCACGTCCGGCAGCGGGAACTCGGCGATGACGTCCAGCCGCCGGGTGAACGCCTCGTCGAGGTTGGCCCGCAGATTGGACGTCAGCACGGCGATCCCGTCGAAGGACTCCATCCGCTGGAGCAGGTAGGCCGTCTCCACGTTGGCGTGGCGGTCCCGGGAGTCCTTGACCTCCGAGCGCTTGCCGAACAGCGCGTCCGCCTCGTCGAACAGCAGGACGCCGTTCACCTGCGCGGCCTCGGTGAAGATCCGTTCCAGGTTCTTCTCGGTCTCGCCGATGTACTTGTCCACCACGGTGGAGAGGTCCACCACGTACAGCTCCATGCCGAGTTCGGCGGCGACCACCTCGGCCGACATCGTCTTGCCGGTGCCGGACTCCCCGGCGAACAGGGCGATCACGCCGTTGCCCCGGCCGCCGCCCGGGCGCATCCGCCACTGCCCGAGCACCTGGTCGCGGTGCCGGGCGCGCAGCACGAGCTCGCGCAGCCGGCCCGCGGTGGGGGCGGGCAGGACGAGGTCGGACCAGCCGACCGCGGGCTCGATCCGGCGGGCGAGCCGGGCCAGTCCGGCGGCGTTCTGCGCCCGTACCGCCGTGCGCAGGTCCTCGGCCCGGACCGGGCGCCGCTCGGCGGCCGCCGTCCGGGCCGCGACCGAGGCGGCGCGGGCCAGCTGCTCCTGGTCCAGCCGGTAGGCGGCCACCGCCTCGGCCAGCTCCTCCGGCAACTCCTCGCCCGGTTCCTGGCCCGGTTCCTCGCCCGACTCCCCACGCGGCTCCGAAGCACCCGGCTCCGCACCCAGCGCGCGGGCCCACTGCCCGGCCCGGTCGCGCGCGTCCGGCGGCGGGACGGTGAGCACCACCGGGCTCCGCGCCGCCCAGACCGGGTCCCAGACCTGCGGGCCGTGCACCACCAGCGGGACACCGGCGAGTTCCGCGCACAGCTCGCGCAGCAGCGCGGCCCGCTCGGGCCGTTCGGGTTCGAACCGGTCCAGCGGTCCGAGCACCACGCCTCCCCCGCCCAGCCGCGCCTCACGGGCGAGCACCCGTACGGTGGCCTCCGGCGGGCGGGCGGCGAGCGCGGCGGCGTCGACCACCAGGGGCGGCGGGCCGTCGGCCGCGAGGGCGGCCACCGCGAGCGGGCCGGCGTGCCCGCCCCGGTCCAGCAGGTGCACCAGGCCGCCGTCCGCGGCCAGGACGCGCAGCTGTTCGAGGGGCCGGTGGGAGCGGCGCCCGGGCCCGGCCCGGCGGGCCAGCCCGGCGAGGGTGCCGTCCGGCTCGTCGTCGCCGAGCAGATGGGCCGTCACCCGGTCCGGGACGCGCAGGGTGCGGGAGAGCAGCGGGCGGTCCGGCTCGGTGATCTCCAGCAGGCCGCCGGCGATCAGCGGGGCCCGGACCGAGAACCGGAAGCGGCCGGCGCCCGCCCCGGGCAGTCCGCACAGGTCGAGGGCCAGGCCGATGGTCGCCCGGCGGCGGGTCAGGTCGTCGTTGAGGTAGCCGTAGAGCTGCTCGAAGCGGGAGTCGAGGTCCGGGGCGAGCGCCACCAGCAGCAGGTCGAGGTCCACCGGGAGCAGCCCGAAGGCGGCGCTGAGCCGCCCGAGCCGGGAGCCGGGCGGCGGCGCCGGGCCGTCGCCGGGGTCCGGGGCGCTCCGGTGCACCGCGGCGGAGGCCGCCAGGATGCGCTCCACCGCCTCCGGGCCGAGGTACTGGCCGCGGTACGGGTCGTCCGGGTCCGGGTCGTCGGCCCGGCGCTCGCGCACCGCGGCGCGGACCCGCCGTTCGACCCGGTGCAGCCGCTCCCAGAGCTGGTCGGGGGCCGGACCGAACGGTGCGCCGTCGTCCGGTCCTGACGGCCCGTCGTGGGTCGGACCGGGCACTGCGCCGTCGGCCGCCGAGGCGGTCTCCGGGGCCCGGTCGAGGTCGAGGCTCATCGCGCCCTGCCCCGGGCCCGGCGGCCGGGCGGCAGCCCGCGTTCCCGGGGCGCTGCGAAGCCGTCCGGCCCGGGGTCCCCGGCGCCCTGGTAGCGCAGCCGGCGGCCCGGGCCGTCGGCGGGCGGCGGGCCGGCCGGGGCGGTGGTGTCGCCGGCGTTGGCGGTGTCGCCGACGGTGGTGGTGCCACCGGCATTGGTGATGTCTCCGGCGTGCAGCACCAGCCCCTCGGTGACCGGCGGCCCTGCCGGGCTGCGCCCGCCGGGCAGCGGGGCGAGCACCCGGAGGTCGACCGAGGGCCGCAGTTCCCCGCCGAGCGAGGACCAGACGTCGGACACCGACGGCAGTCCGGTGTCGCGCCCCGCGATGTCCAGCCCGACGGTCAGTCCGAGCTCGGCGAGCGTGCCGGTGAGCAGCCGGGCGGGCAGCGTGTCGGTGGCCGTCAGGCACTGCAGCACCTCGGCCAGCAGCCGGTGTTCGTCCTGCGGCCGGTTGGTCCAGGCGGTGACCAGGTAGGCCAGCTCGAACCAGCGGGGCGCGGGGCGGTGGCCGGTCACCAGGCCGTCCGCGTCGTACTCCGCGACGGCGCCGGCCTGCCGGCGGCCGGTGTCCTCGCGCAGCCCGTACAGGTAGACGCTGACCGTGGGCGCGTTGCGCCGGGCAGCGAAGTCCCGGGTGGGCGCGTCGAAGACCACGTCGATCCCGCGCTCGGGCAGACCGGTCTCGGCGAGCAGCTGTCGCAGCGCCTCGTCGACCTCGTGGATCACCGCCGCTCCACCTCCCCGGGCGGGCCGATGCTGCCCTCCACCACCAGGAAGGGGCAGGTCACCGGGGAGAATCCGGGGCCCTCGGCGGTGATGGTGCGCGGGCCGGTCTCGTCCTTGGGGAGGATGAGCAGCTGGCCGGCGAAGGTCCCGTCGCCCTTCGGGCGGGTGGGCGCGGCCGCGGCGGTGAGGCCGGGTTTCCAGGTGAACCGGACCGGCGCGCCGGGCGGGAAGTCCACGCCGCGCACCGAGGTCACGAAGCCGGGCTTGCCGATCGGCGGCACCGCGACGATGCGGGGCTGGAGGATGCGCAGCGGGGTGCTCGCCCGGTGCGGTCCCGGGGTGGCGTCGGTGCCGGTGGTGGTCAGTTCCGCGGTGATGGTGGTGTCCAGCGCCGCCACGGGCGAGAGCACCACCCGGACCACCGCGCTGCGGCCCGGGGCCAGGTCGCTCACCGTGCAGGTGCCGTTCCGGCAGCCGGGGGGCAGGGCCTCGGTGGGCACTCCGGCGGGCAGGCCGAGGGTCAGGCGCAGGCCGGTGGCGAGGGCCTGGCCGGTGTTGCGCACCGTGTAGCTGACGGTCACGTGGCCGCCGACGTAGCCGGGGTTCGGCTGGGCGTCGACCGCGACCGCGGGGCCGGCCTGGGGCGGCGGGGCGGGTGCCGGGGGCGGCGGCGGTGCGGGGGTGGAGGTGGGTGTGGGTGTCGGGCTGGGCGTGGCGGTCGGGCTGGGCGTGGGTGTCGGGGTCGGGCTCGGCGAGGCGGTCGGCGACGGGGTGGGGGTCGGTGACGGGGTCGGCGGCTCCAGCACCGGAAGGAAGGTCCGGGCGAAGTCGTCGTCGGGGTTCGGGTCGACGACCGTCCCGGTGACGCTCCAGCCGAAGTCCGGGACGCCGGGCCGGGTGCCGGTCAGGGTGGCCTTGATCCGGACCACCTGGCGCGGGGTCAGGGTGCCGAGTTCGCAGCGCAGCGCGGCGGCGTCGCACGATCCGGTCGGGGTGGTCAGCCTGTCGAGCCGGGCGCCGGTCGGCACCGAGACGGTGAGGGCGGTGCCGGGCGAGGGCGCGGGGCCCTTGTTGGTGACGGTGACGGTCACCTCGGTGCTGCCGTCGACGGGGACGGCCGGGGTCCGCTCGGGCACGCTGACCGCCAGGTCGACGGACTGCTGGACGGCCGGCTCCTTCTGGCGCCCCGGCAGCCGCCAGTCGAGCTCGGTGAGCTGGGCGGTCGCGAAGTCGTAGACCTTGAGCCCCTCCGGTGAGCTCGGCGGCGCGGCGCGGCGGGAGGTCAGCACCAGCTGGGCGCTGTTCGCCGTCCAGGCGACGTCGCGGGGCTGGAAGGGCCCGGTGGTGGGGCGGTCGGGCAGCGGCCGGGTGCAGGCGCCCTGGCCGAGCCCGGTGGGCACGACCACCGTGCAGCCCTCGCCGGTCGGCGTGGTGACCACCACCCCGTCCTGCTGGTTGTTCCCGCCGTCACCGGCCTTGCGGTTGAAGGCGATGCGGCGGCCGTCGGGGGCGAAGGCGGGACTGTCGTCGATGACGTTGCAGTTGCCCGGGCAGGCCGTCCGGCTGAGGTCGGTCTGCCGGGTGAGGTCGTCGGCGGCGACGGTCCAGACGTGCAGGTTGCCGGCGTTCTCGTTGACCACCGCCGTCCGGGAGAAGGCGATCAGCTTGCCGTCGGGGGACCAGAACGGCTGGCCGTCGGAGGCGCCGCGCTGACCGGCCGGCGGCTGCACGGTGCCGACGATCCGCCCCGTGGCCATCTCGGCGATCAGGACCCGCCCGGGCCGGGCCGGCTGGTCGCCGCTGGCCGGGGCGCTGCGGCTGAACACGATCAGCCTGCCGTCCGGGGAGATCGACGGGTCGGTGTCCCGGTCGTTCGGGCCGCGCCCGGCGAGGTTCATCGGCTGCGGGTTCGCCCCGTCGGCGTCGGCGAGCCAGATCCGCTGGATCCGTCCGGCGGGGCCGTCCTCGTAGCGGGTCACCACGATCTGCCGGCCGTCGGGCGTGTAGGTCTGGCGCTCGAACCACGGGTCGAAGCCGGGACGGGGGTGGAACAGCGGGTCGGCGCCGGGGTCGGTGCTGGTGTTGCTGCCGGCGGCCGGGTCCTCCCGGAGCACGCTGATGCCGAGGTCGCGCGGGTCGCCCCCGTCGGGGCGGACGTCCTGGACGTCGGCGACGTTGGCGCCGGCGGCGCTGGTCTGCTCGACGACGGGGCCGCCCTCGTTCTGGGTGCCCAGCCAGGCCGGTGCGGCGATCAGCCGGTTGGCGCGGTAGAGCAGTCGGGGCGCGTCGCAGTTGCAGGTGAGCGCGCGGTAGAGGTTCACCACCGGCGGCTGGGACGGGTCGGGCTGCGGGCTGGGGTTGTTGGGGTCGAGCAGGTCGGCGCTGAGGAAGAGCACACCGGTGCCGTCGGCCATCCAGGCGGCGGAGCCGGTCTTCCAGGTGGAGCCGGTGCCGGGGAAGAAGGCCTTGTCGCCGCCGGTGGGCGAGGTGAGCATCAGGGTCCGGCCCTGGGCGCCCTGGTCCCAGGTGTAGACGATCTCGTTGCGGTGGGCGTCGTCGTTCAGCGGGTTCCAGGTCGGGTCGACCGCGTCCCCGCTGGTCACGTTGGTGACCTTGACCGGGGCGCCGCCCTCGAACGGCCGCAGGTAGATCTGCCGGTGATCCGGTTCGCCGGCGCAGGAGTACGCGATCCACTTGCCGTCCGGCGAGACCGTCGGGTGGGTCTCGTCGGCCGCGCCGTCGGTGATCCGGCGCAGTCCGCTGCCGTCCCGGCCGACCGCCCACAGGACCTTCTGGGGACTGCCGCCTCCGGCGCGGGGCTCCAGCGACTCGAAGACGACGCCCTTGCCGTCCGGGGCCAGCGCGGGTTGCGCGGTGTCCATGCCGGTGGTGAGCCGGCGCACCGCGCCGGACGCGTCGCGCAGGTACACCTGGGGCAGCGGGCCGTCCCGCAGGCTGGTGAAGACCAGTTCGTCGCCGCGGGCCGACGGGTCCTGGTCGAAGTGGACCGGTCCGGGCCCGAACAGCGGGGTGCTGGACTCCGCGCCGGTCACCTTGCCGAGGCCGCGGTGGTTGGTGCCGGCGAAGACGATCCGCCCGGCCGCCGGGTCGACCGCGGCCACCGGGGCGGCGGTGACCTTCCCCCCGGGGGCGGCGCCGGCCAGGGTCGCCAGGGCCGCCGCGAGCGCGAGCAGCACCGCGACGGCGGCCCGGGCCGGCCGCCGGACGGAGCGGGGGGTGGCGGTGGCGCCGATCACGCTCGACCTCACAGGTTGCAGGGGCGGTCTGCCCGCAGTCTCCCCGCCGAGGGCGCGCCGCGGGAGAGCCCGGGCACCCTCGGCGGGGGAAACAACCGGTGTCCCCGAAGGGCAGCCGGCCCGCACCTCGCGTGAGAAGTCGGCCGGGCCGACTTCCCGTGCGCCCCTCCGCCGCCACAGTTCAGTCGAACCGGATGTGCCGGACCCCTGTCCAGGCCCGGCGGACGCGCCCCCGGAGAACGCCCTCGGTGTTCGGAGCGAGCGTCAGCCCCGAAGCGGCGGCGATGCGGTCGGCCACCTGGGCGACCGTCAGCCGGTCGGTCCACACGTGCTGGGCGAACTCCTCCTCGCGCAAACGCTCCAGGCACAGGTCCAGCTTCGACACGGCGAAACTCTCCCGGCGCAGCGGGGCGTCCTTCCCGGCGACGAACTGCACCACGTGCCCGAAACCGCGCTCGCGCAGCCGTCGCAGCACCGTGGCGCGCTCGGCCAGCAAGGTGAAGTGGCGGACGTCATGGCCGCGTTCCCGCAACCGGCCGACGGTCTCCCGGAAGTACACCGGCTCCACGACCGTCATCGGTGCGATCACCACACCGTCGTGATCGGTGAGGACTCGGTCCAGCACGTCGACGACACCTTGCCGCCAGGCGGGAAGGTCCTGGAAGTCCCCGCGCATCGACGGCGGCATCATCCGGTGCAGGCCGAAACCCACGTGCTCGGGGTCGCAGACGACACTGCCGGGAAGGCGCCACCGGATCTCGTGCGCGGTCTGAGTCTTGCCGGCGCCGAACGGGCCGTTGATCCACAGGAGCATGCGGAGACCCTAGCTCCGCCCGGGAGCGCTCCGCCCGGAAGAGCCGGCCCGTGGTCAGTAGCTGTAGTGGGGCCAATGCGGATCGTCCCAGCGGTCGGGACCGGTGAGGCCGATCAGTCTCAGACGGTGAAGCAGGTCCTCCGGTGCGTTGTGCGCCCTCAGCCGGGCGGGGGCGTGCCGGGTGAGCCAGGCGGTGAGCACGGCCACCATGGCGTCCTTGTCGTGCCAGGTGCTCCAGGGGAGCTGGTCGACGAGCAGGTCGTAGTCCCACGCGTCGACGGCCTCCGCGAGGTTCCGGTCGGCCGTCGGATGCTCCAGCGCCTCCCAGACGTCGAGCCAGGGGCTCAGTTCGCCGGACGCCTCGACGCACAGGACGAGGGTCCCGCGCGCGTACGCGAGGGGGTCGGGAGTGACGAGGCTGTGGGCCCAGAACGCGTGCAGGAACTCCCGCACTGCCGCGGCCTGCTCCCGGGGCCACTCCTGCCAGCGCCCGCGGGCCAGCGAGAGACCGATCTCGTCCTGGTACCGGGACGACTCGGACCGGCTGTCGACGACGGCGCGCGCGAGCTGAGGCAGGACACGGCGGAGCACCGAGCCGTGGTCGCTCCAGTCGGGGGCCTGCCAGGTCCGCCGGAGGAGGTCGGGATCGAGTCGCACGCCCGGCACCTTGAGGAGGGCGAGCTCTTCGGCACTGCCCCAATGGCACTCGCAGTTGTGCTCCTCCGGGCGCGCGGTCGCCCCGCGGAGGACGAGAGCGAGGCCCTCCAGGGCCGCGTCGAGGCGCAGCTCCGCACGTCGGACGTACACGTCGGTCATCGGCGTTCACCTTCAGGACTCCGCCGACCTGCCCATGGCGAAGATCACTACGTTACCGGTCCGCCGGTCGGCCTGACCAGCCCAGGAATGCCTCCTCCCACCCCGCTTCCGATCCGGGCCGGTTGCCCACCGCGCTCCGGTGGTACCGGGCGGCCTTCCCCGGCCCGGCAGTGGTCGATGAACGGCGGGCGGTCCACCCGCTCGAAGCGGCGCAGCAGGAAATCGGTGAACGCGGCGGCGGTCTCGAACAGGCGAAGCGCTCGCGTCGCTCACCTGCCGCGGTCCGGGCCGCAGATCGGCGCGGGGCGGTCATCGGGTGACATCGGCCGTCCTTCGTCCCGAACCGGACCTCGGGCAGGTCGAGCACGACGCGGATCTCCTCCTCCGGATCCGCCCAAAACTGGAGGTCTCGCGGATCTTCCTCCCGAGGTTCCAGCGCTCGGTGGCCGGATGCGAGAGACAGAAGTGCCCGTTGATCTGCGTCGGGGCGTAGGCGTCGACGACTGCCTCGCAGTCCTCGGGGAACCCGGTGCCGATCTCGGCCTCCGACCCGGCCCGGCCACCCGCCGGCTGAAGGCCCAGGTGCGTCTGACGGCCTTGGCAAGAGCATTGAGAAGTCTGCTGCGCAGGAAGTCGGCGGGGTCGACTTCCCGCGCAGGCCTCCGCCGCCCGGCGGGTCCGGCCGGGCGGCGTGGGCGGGGTGGGGCTTCAGGCCACGGGTTGGCGGTCCTCGTTGCGGTCCCGGTCGGGGGCAGGCGCGGGGTCGGGGTCGGGGATCGCGATGAGGTCCGGGCGGTGAGGCATCCGCAGGACCGCGACCGCGCCGAGGCCCACGACGGCGATGGCGAGGAGCAGGAGGAGAGGAAGGACGAGGTCGATCAGGAGTCGCACGGGGCCTCGGCCTTGTCGTAGTGGCGGAGGATCGCGAGGAGGTTGAGGACGGTGCTGGCCGGAGCGGCGCCGAAGCGGACCAGGACGCGGCCGTCGACCACCCGGTCCGTGGCCAGGGCGGGCCAGATCAGACCGAACTTGCGGCCGCGGGAGTGGAGTTCGTCGAGCAACGAGGCGACCTCGGGCTCGGTGTAGGTCCGCATGATCGCGTCGGCCGGCCCGGTCGGGCGGCGGTGGTCGGCGGTCACGCGGCGGCGTCCAGCTCGAACCAGCAGGACTTCCCGGACTTCCGGGGCTCCATACCGAAGCGGTCGGTGAGGGAGCGGACGAGGCGCAGGCCCCGGCCGGAGACCCCGAGCAGGTCGGAGCCGTCGTGCTGGATCGGGACGATGGGGCTCCCGTCACTGACAGAGACCCGGAGGACGTGGTCGAGCACCGCGATGACGACGAGCGGCGCCGCACTGCCGCCGTGGCGCCAGGCATTGACGAACAGTTCGAGGAGCGCGAGTTCGGCATCGGCGACCAGGTCGGGCTTCCACCCGGCGCGCGCCGTGGCCTCGCGCAACTCCTCGCGCGCGGCCGACCAGTCAGGGGGGATTTCGTGGGGGAACACGATGAAACCTCCGCGGGGCTTCAGATATGACCATCAATCGATCAAACGCGCGATCGAAGCGATGGAATGACGGAAAAACGCAGCCGCATCACAGCCATGGTCACGCAGAGCATGCGGCCAGCTACACTCAGCATGACGTGAGGGCCATCACACATGCAAGCTGGCTCAACTAATCTGCAAAATCTCATATCGAACCCGAATTCGGTGCCACTCTCTGCCAGTTGTCGGTAGCGCCTGTGCAATCAGCAAGGGCAGACTGGTCCACCGAGAGATCAGGAGGGGCATCGCATGGCGGTATCAACCGTTCGCCGTCGTCGGCTGGGCGAGGAGCTGCGAAGGCTCCGTGAGCAAGCGATGATCTCCGCGGACGCGGCGGCCGATGCCACCGGCATGAGCCTGGCCAAACTGAACCGGATCGAGAACGCCCGCACGGCGGCCAAGATCGAGGATGTCAACAAGCTCCTCGACCACTACGGTTGCGACGACGAAGACTTCCGTGCCGGCTTGATCGCCATCACGAAGGACGGCAGCAAGCGCGGCTGGTGGCTGAGCTACCGCGACGTGATCAACGTGTCCGCCACGGATCTGATCATGCTCGAAACCGAGGCTTCGACCTTCAAGACCTACGAACCCGCCTTCATTCCGGGGCTCTTCCAAACGGCCGAATACGCTCGACTGGTCATCGGCCGACTCCGGACCACGAAGACCGGCACAGTCGACGACCTGGTGCAGGTCCGCATGGCACGCCAGTCCATCCTGACCCGCCCGAATCCCGTCGAGGTCTGGGCTGTCATCCATGAAACCGCACTCCGAACCATCGCGAATCGCCCCGACATCATGGGCCCGCAACTCGACAAGCTGCTGACGTTGAGCCGGTTGGCGAACGTGAACATTCAGGTGATGCCGGCAGGTGCGGCGATCCACCCGGGCATGAGCGGCTCGTTCGCATTGCTCGGATTCCCTCAGCGGAAGGACCTCGACGTCGTCTTCGTCGAAGGCATGCTCGCCGGATTCTGGATCGAGGACCCGACCGACGTCGAGCTGTACCGGGCGAAGTTCCAGGAGATCACGGCAGAAGCCCTGTCCGTCGACTCCTCGCTCGAGTTCATCACCGCACAGAGAGAACTGATCAAGTGACCCACTATCCCGACGCCGAGGCGACCGGCTTCGCCTTCCGGAAGTCGAGTTACAGCGGCGGCAACGAGAACTGTGTCGAATACGCACTCCTCCCCGGGGCCGTAGTAGTCCGAGACAGCAAGGACCCTTCCGGCCCCGCCCTGGCCTTCGACCGCGCGGCCCACACCGCCTTCCTCGCCGGCCTCGCCACCGGGAAGTTCGACTTCGGGCTGCTCTGATCACCGAAGAGAGAGACAAGCTCACATGCCCATATCCCTGAACCACACCATCGTTCCGGCCGTCGACAACGAGGCGTCAGCACGATTCTTCGCCTCCGTCATGGGCCTCGACTACCAGGGCGCCGACCGGCACTTCGCGCCGGTGCGGGTCAACGACTCCCTCACCCTGGACTTCATGACCGTCGAGAACCCGGCCGGCCATCACCTGGCCTTCGACGTGGACCCGTCCTCCTTCGACGGGATCCTCGCCCGGCTCCGCGAGGCCGGCGTGCCCTACGGCAACGACCCCCGCGAGCCCGGCAATGGTCGGATCGACCACCCGTTGTGCCCTCGCGGCCTGTGTTTGGGGGGGGACGCGGGAAACTTTGGGGGGGTTGTTTCCTTTGGGGGGGGCCCCGCTCCACGTGGGGGTTCGCCCGGCCGGGCGCCCGGCCGGGCGAATCACCGCCTCCCCTCAGATCAGGCCGCGCCGCATCGCGTACCCGACGGCGTGGGCCCGGTTGCGCAGGCCCAGGCGGGTGATGATCTCGTGCAGCACGTTCTTCACCGTCCGCTCGGAGTACGAGGTCTTGGCGGCGATCTCGCTGGTGTCGAAGCCCTCCGCCACCAGCTTCAGCATCTCCGCCTCCCGCGCGGTTAAGGTCGAGAGGGTCAGGCCCCGCCCGTCCAGCATGGTGCGCTGGAGGATCCCGATCCGGTCGAGCAGCTCTCCCAGCAGGTCGCCGGGCATCACGCCTTCGCCGTTGGCGAGGGCCGTGATCAGGTGCACCAGCCGGTCCTGGTCGGCCTCGGAGCGGCGCAGCACGGCGGCGACCCCGTTCTCCACGATGGTCTGCAGCCCGCCGGCCTCGAAGTGCCCCACCACCAGGCCTATCCGGCCGGTGGTGGCGAGCCGCAGCCGCCGCAGGTGCTCGGTCACCGTCTCCGTCAACGAGTCCACCACCAGCAGGGAGACCTCGGCCTGCCCGGCCTCGCTCTCGCTCAGCAGCTCCACCTCGGGCCGCTGGCGCAGCTGTTGGACCACGCCGGTCTGCAGGATGAGGTCCTCCGCGTAGACCGCCACCCGCACCTGGGCCGGCCTGCCGCGCAGTTGGGCGGGTACGCGCGGGACGGTGGCGCCGGCGGGCTTCGATGCCACCGTGGTCCGGCGGGCTGTGACGACTTCCTCACGGGTTGTATCGGTCGACGTCATCGAACTGCTCCATTCTGCAAGTGCCTGCGAGGGTGACGGCCGGGCACCGCGAGGCGGTGACGGCCGGGGGCTTGGGTGCGGGTCACGCGGAGCCGGGCCGGGCCCGCGACGGGACCGGGCGGGGTCTCCGGTCGGTCCGTACGGGCAAGGGGTGTGGCCCCCAGCTTGCCCGTACGGCCCTCTTCTCCGGAGCGGTACGGCCCTACCGTCACGCTATGACCACATCCGCCGAACTCGGCCTGCCAGCATTGACGGTGGCCCCCGGTGGCGTGGCCACCACGACCCTGACGGTACGCAACGATCTTGACATCGTTGAGGCTTACACGTTCGAGGTGGTCGGCGACTGCGCCGGCTGGACGAAGGTGGAGCCGGCCCGGGTGTCGCTGTACCCGGGGACCTCCGAGACGGTGACGGTCCGGCTGGCTCCGCCGCGCTCCCCCGCCACCCGGGCCGGCGAGTTCCCGCTCGGCATCCGGGTGCTGCCGGTCGAGCGCCCCGACCTGGTGACGGTGCCGGAGGCCACGGTCACCGTGACGCCGTTCCAGGAGCTGCAGGCCGCGCTGGCCCCGCGCCGTCGCCGCGGCTGGCTGCGCGGGCGCTACCGGGCCTCGGTGCGCAACCTCGGCAACGCTCCCACCGGTGTGACGTTCACTCCGGGACAGGCCGGTGAGGACCTGCGGTTCCGGGTCACGCCGGAGAAGCTGCGGCTGGAGCCCGGCGAGTCCGGGGAGGTGCGGGTGCAGGCGCGCACCCGCAAGCTGATCTGGTTCGGCAAGCAGGCGACCTGGCCGTTCGAGGTGACGGTGGGCCCGGAGGAGCGGGCGGACGGCAAGGACGACAAGGGAGGGAAGGACGCGAAGGACGGCAAGGACGGGGCCAAGGCGCCGGAAGCCGCACCGGAGACCGCGCCGGCGCCCGTCCAGAAGCCGGTCCTGGACGGCGAGTTCCTCCAGTTGCCGATCTTCCCGAAGTGGCTGCTCGCGCTCCTGGCGGCGCTGATCGCGCTGCTGCTGGCCTGGTTCGCCCTGGTCCGCCCGGCGGTGCGCAGCTCCGCGAAGCAGGCGGCCGAGAAGGCCGTCGCCCAGCAGAACGCCACTCCGGCCCCGCCCGCCGGCGTCCCGGCCGGTGACACACCGGGCAGCCCCGCCAACGGGAGCACCCCGGGCGGCCAGACCAAGCCGGGCGCCGGAAAGCCGACCACCGGCCCCGGCAGCCAGGGCGGTCCGGGTCCGGGCGGCCTGGCGGTGCCGGGGACCGGCCAGCAGAGCTCCGCCACGATCGACGTCGTGACCGAGAACGGCGCGGCCACGACCGGCAGTTACCAGGTGCCGCACGGCAAGGTCTTCGACATCACCGACCTCGTGGTCGCCAACTTCCAGGGCGACCAGGGACTGGTGACCATCACGGCCGGCAACAAGACCATCACCACGATCGCCTTGGAGACCTTCCGCAACCAGGACTACCACTGGGTGACTCCCCTCCAGGTCCCCGAGGACCAGGCCGTGACCGCGAGCGTGACCTGCGAGGTGCCGGGCACCCCGGCCTCGGGCAAGCAGGCACCCACGTGCCACGAACTCCTCAACGTCAGCGGGACCCTGAGCGACATCCGGCAAGGAAACTGAACGTTTCCGGTCCGTTCGTCTCCGAGTTCCCGCTCCCCCCGCATCTCCCCTCACATCCCGTGACCATGTCAATACCCGACGGACACTGTTGCATCGTGCACCCGTCCGAACCAAACCGACCCGCCGGTAACCGGCTCTGATCTGTCCCTTGAGGGCAACCGGCCTGGCCCCTGAGGGCAACCGGGCCTCCCCTACGGGCGGTTCGGGGTGCCCCGGCCCGGGAAAAGCCGAACGCCGGTCCCCGCCCAACCAGGGCGGGGACCGGCGTTCGGTGTTGATCGCGGGTGGCGGCTGCCGGATCAGAACCAGTGCAGGCAGTGCGGCGCGCGCTCGGCGCGGAACAGGGCGTCGGCGAGGACGGCCGCGCCGGGGCGGTGGGCCCGGATGTGCCCGGCCCGGACGAGGGCGCTCGGGGCGGTGCCACCGAGGTAGACCGCGCCCAGGTCGCGGACGTCCAGGGACAGATCGGGCTCCCGGTCCGTCGGGACGCACTCGGCCTTCCCGTTCCGGACGGTCAGCAGGTACCGGTGGTGCTCGCCGAGGAACGGGTCGTCGACGTCCAGGACCAGCTCTCCGTCGGTGAACCAGCCGCGCGCGGTCAGCGCGCGCGGGACGTCCAGCAGCCGCACCCAGAGCCAGTCGGTCTCGCCGCCCGGCTGGACGGCGCGGAAGTCCGCGAGCTGCCAGCGCAGCGGGTGCTCCGGCGGGCAGTGCCGGAACACGACCTGGGAGACCAGGTCGTGGCCGAGCACGAACCGGGCCAGGTCGGTGTGGGCGGCGTCGTCGACGGCGATGGTCTCGTCCACCGTCAGGGTGTCGTCGCCGAGCGAGTAGCTGGCGTACCCGTCCGGGGTGCCGTCGGCGTCCCGGTGGACGGCGACGTAGCGCGGCGTCGGGGCGATCGGGACCTGCCCCGCGCCCAGCTCCCACCAGCGGCGCGGCCGGGACAGCGCACCGGGCTGACGGCGGCGGTAACGGTCGTAGACCTCCTCCACGATCTGCCCGCAGTCGGCCCGCCGCAGCAGTTCGACCGAGCCGGCCGCCGGGGCCTCGGCCGCCCGCCGCGCCCGGGGTGCGGCGAAGGCGGCCTGCCCGCTCGGCACCGTCAGCCGCTGGGTGTACGTCGCCGGACCGTAGCCGAACCTGCCGTAGATCCCGGCCTCGGAGGCCAGCAGGACGGAGAGGAACTCCCCTCGCGCCCGCACGTCGTCGAGCTGACGGCGCATCAGCGCGGTGAGCACGCCCCGGCGCCGGTGGGTGGGCAGGACTCCGACGGACGTCACCCCGGCGGTCGGGACGACCACCTCCCCGGGCAGGGTCAGCTCGAAGGAGCACGCCCCGGCGGTGCCGACCGGCCGCCCGTCCGCCGTCACGGCGAGCAGGTTGCGGTCCATCTCGGTCGCCGCCCACCAGACCCCGCCGCCGTCCGCGTTCGGGGTTTCCGGGAACCGCCCGAACGCGGCGTGAAGCGTGTCGACGAAGACGTCGAGGTCCTGGTCGGTCGTGGAACGGATCTCCATGCGGTGCTGCTGCCTCCCCGTACTGCCGGCGCCACCGCGTGCGGCGCCCCCCGAAGTGCAGCGCGACCGCGCGGCCCGGTCAACCGAATTACCGGCGGTCGGGGCGGCGTCGGGACGTCGGCGGCGGGCGGTGGCAGCGAGTGGCGGGGAAACGCTGCACAAAGGCTGCGGGTGGTGCCGGGAAATCGAAACGCTGCACAGTGCCGGGGTGACCACGCACGCCTGCCCGTCCCCGTCCCTCTCCCCAGCCGTCCCCGCCGTCCCCGTCGTCCCGGCCGTCCCTGTCGTCCCGGCTCCGGCCGCGGAGCTGGAGCGCCTGGTCGCCGCGGTGGCCCGGGGCGACCAGGCGGCGTACGCACGGCTGTACCGGGCCGTGGCCGCACCGGTGTACGGGACGGCGCTGCGGACGCTGCGCAGCCCCTCGCAGGCAGAGGAGGTCGCGCAGGAGGTGCTGCTGGAGGTCTGGCGCGCCGCCGCCGGCTACCGGCCGGCCCGCGGCACGGTGCTGGCCTGGGTGCTCACCATCGCCCACCGCCGCGCCGTCGACCGGGTCCGGGCGGCGCAGGCCGCCGCCGACCGCGAACTGCGGGCGGCCCTGCGCGAGCAGCCGGTCCGCGAGCCTGGCGCCGAACCGGTCGCCGAGCAGGTCGAGCGGGTCTTCGACGCGCACCGGGTGCGGTCCGCGCTCGCCCGGCTGAGCGGCGTCCAGCGGGAGTCGCTGGTCCTGGCGTACTACGGCGGGTACTCGCAGCGCGAGATCGCCCGGGTCCTGGGGGTGCCGCTGGGCACGGTGAAGACCCGCATGCGGGACGGGCTGCTGCGGCTGCGGACGGCCTTCGACGGCTCCTGACGCCCGGGCCCGACAGGGGATCATGGCAGTGGCGCAGGACGCCCGGGACGCCCAGGGCATCCGGGACGCCCGGAACATCCGGAACATCCGGGACGCCCGGGACATCCGAAACATCCGCGAGAGGAGAACGATGGGTACCGACCAGGCGGGCCTGCCGACCGGCGGCGTGGCCCGGCTCCTCGGGGTGTCCCCCACCACGATCCGCTCCTGGGAGCGCCGCTACGGCATCGGCCCCTCGCTGCGCGACCCCGGCCACCACCGCCGCTGGAGCCCCGAGGACATCGCGCTGCTCGAAGCGATGTGCCGCCTGGCGGCCCGCGGTGTGCGCCCGGCCGAAGCGGCCCGGGCGGCGCTGGCCTCCCACCACGCGGCCGCGGCCGCTTCCGAGGCCGGGGCTCCGTCCGCCGTCGCACCGGGGCCCGGGCAGGCCGCGCGGCCCGGGCCGGAGGCCGGTCGCGGCCCGGCCGGCGGCCGTGCGCTGCGGATGGGAGCGGTCCGCGCCGAGTGCCGGGGCCTGGCCCGGGCCGCCGTCCGTCTGGACTCCCCGGAGGTCGCCCGGATCCTGCGGGAGGTGGTGGATTCGCTCGGGGTCGTCGACGCCTGGACCGAGGTGATGATGCCCGCGCTGCGCGCTACCGGACGCAAGTGGGCCTCCTCCGGCGAGCAGTACGTCGAGGTCGAGCACCTGCTCTCCTGGCATGTGTCCACCGTCCTGCGTGCTGCCGCCGTACGGCCCGCCAGGCCGCGGCCCGCGCCGCCCGTCCTGCTGGCCGCGATGCCCGACGAGCAGCACAGCCTGGCGCTGGAGGCGGCCGCGGCGGGCCTGGGCGAGCGTGCGCTGCCGTTCCGGATGCTGGGTGCGGCCGTCCCGCCCAGGGCGCTGCTGGACGCGGTGCACCGGATCGGCCCCGGCGCCGTGATGCTCTGGTCGCAGCTCCCGCCCACCGCCGACCACGAGCTGGTCCGGCGGGTGGCCGACTCCACGTGGGGCGCACGCGGCTCCCGCGGCCGGGCCCTGGTGCTGGCCACCGGCCCCGGCTGGGGCCGCTCCGGCGCCCCGGGCGGCACCGCGGGCCCGCAGAGCCTGGCGAGCGCCCTCGACCTCCTGGAGCGGACCGTCACCGGGTGATCCGCGCGACCGTCCCCCGGCCGCCGAATGTCCCTCGACCGCCGGATGTCCCTCTGCCGCCGAATGTCACCCGTTCGGGTGACTCCGAGTGCCCTGGCCCATCCGGGGCCCGGTCGGCACCGAACCCACCGTGCCGGCGGTCGGCCGGGACGAGGACATGGACGGGTACATGGACGTGGACGTGGACAGGGGCCCGACGAGGGTGTCCGACAGGGCGGGACGGGCGCTGCGGGTCCGGCCCGCGACCCACGAGGACCAGGCCCAGGTGGTCCGGCTGATCGCGGCCGACCGGCCCGCCGTGCCCTTCCCGGCGGCGGCACCCGTCGCCTGGGACCGCCGGCCCGACCGGACGGTCCTCGTCCTCCACGACAGGGACGGCCGGCTCCAGGGCGCGATGGCCGTGCACCGCCGGACGACGGCCGGCCGACTCACCGGCGGGGTGGCCTGGCTGCACTGCCGCGAGGCCGCGGACGCGGCCGAGGTCCTCGTCCGGACCGTCCTGGCGCGGAGCGGCGGCCTGACCGCCGTCACCGCCTTCACCGACCCTTCGCCCTGGCCGCCCCACCTGCCCGGCCTGCCGCTCCACCGCCGACCGGTCACCACCCGGGCGTTCCTCGCCCACGGGTTCCGCCCGATGGACCACCGCCTCCTGCTGCACCGCCCCGCCACGTCCACCATCGACCGCACCGCACTCGGCCCGCGCACGGCCGACGCCCCGCCCCTGTGGGTGTCCCCGGAGGGCACCCTCCACCGCGACCGCGGCACCGTCGGCCCGCCCGCGCCGGCCGTGCTGTGGCGCCGCAACCTGCCCCGCGCGCTGGAGGAACTCGACCGCGCCGGCGGCCGGGACGTCCTGGCCATCGTCGATCTGCTCGCCCCCGGCGCCTGCGAACTCGCCGCCGTCCTCGCCGGGTTCGGCTTCGACGAGCTCGACCTGCTGCGCTCGCTGGTCCTGACCTGACCCGAGGGCCTGGGGCCGGGGTCCGTCGCCTTCCGGACCGCCGGGTCGCCGGGGGCGCCGAGCGTTACATTGAGGCGGAGAGGGGCGCCGGTCCGGAACGGGGTGGCTGATGCACTCGATCACCGCCTGGCTGAGCGGACTGTCCGGTCCGGTCGGGTACGCGGTGGTCGCGGGCCTCGTGCTCGTCGAGGACGCCCTCTTCTTCAGCTTCGTCGTCCCCGGCGAGACGGCGGCCGTCCTCGGCGGGTTCCTCGCCCACCAGGGCCGGCTCTCGCTCGGCTGGCTCGTCCTGTTCGTGGTCTGCGCGGCCGTCCTCGGCGACACCGCCGGCTACGAGATCGGCCGCCACATCGGCCCGAGGATCCTCGACACCCGCCCGATGCGGCGCCATGCGACCCGGGTCGACCGGGCCCAGGAGCTGATCCGCCACCGCGGGCCGGCCGCCGTCTTCTTCGGCCGCTTCGTCGCCTTCTTCCGCGCCATGGTGCCCACGCTGGCCGGCATGTCCCGCATGCCCTACCGCCGCTTCCTCCTGTACAACGCCCTCGGCGGCGTCCTCTGGGGCGTCGGGTTCACCCTGCTCGGCTACTTCGCCGGAGCCGCCTACACCCGGGTCGAGAGCACCGTCGGCCGGGTCCTCGCCCTCGCGATCGCCGCGGGCGTCGTCATCGCCCTCGCCGTCTGGTACCTGCGCCGGCACCGGCGCGGAACCCGCGCCCCGGACCGCGGCGACCGGAGCGACCGGGACGAGTAGTCCTGCCCCCACCGCCGACTCGTGCCCTCGTCGACCGAGGAATCGACAGCCGGCGAGAGGTCCTCGCCACCGGTGCGGACCGTGACCGCATCGTGTGGCATCGCCCCCCCTGCGTCCGGCAGCGCGGGCTCCGGCCCGGGGTTACGGTCGGAGAGCCGACGACCGAGGGCTGACGGAACCGGCGCCGAGCCGGACCGGACCACCCGGCCCCGTACTCGCGGTCCGGAATCCGGTTCGGACCCGGACATCCGGGCAGCCGCCCGGTATCCCATCCGTCGAAGCCCAGGACCCGGAAAGGGGAACGAGCCCATGACCACACGCGACGACCACGGAACGCATCCGGACGAGGCGACGCAGGAACGGTCCGCCGAGGAACGCGCGATCACGTCCCCGACCCCGGCGGACGTCCGGGCGAAGGCCGAGGGCCGGACCGGAGCCCGGGAGCGCTCCGCCGAGGAGCGATCCATCAGTGCGCCCACCCCGGCCGACGTGCGGCGGAAGGCGAAGCCGGACGAGGAAGAGGAGCCGGAGCCGCCCGCGGCGGACACCGTGGCGCCGTGAGGCTCCGCACGATCACGCGGTGATCACCCGGTGACCCGCGAACCCCGCCCCGCCCCGCCCCGCCCCCGCGACCGTGCGCCGGGGCGGGGCTTCGCTGTATGGGCCCGGAGCGGTGGGCGGCTGCCCGTTCCCCCGACCGGGAAACCACCCGGGTGGGGGATCACGCCGGGCGACGCGGTTGCGTTGAGAGACGAGGAATGCACCCCGGGCGCGCGGGTAACCGAGCGCTGCCACCACCGGCCGTCACGGCCGGGGGAAACCGGGTGCCATCGCCAGAATGGGAGTTCGTCGCATGACTGTCGCCACCTCCTGGTCCACCGCCGTCACCCTGCCCGAGGGCCCGTTTCCCGACGTGGCCGTGGAGGCGCAGCTGCGGTTCGACACGGCGTCGCCGTACGCGGTGTGCCTGGCGTTCCCGCCGCTCGGCGACGACGACGCGGCGCAGTGGACCTTCGCGCGCGAGTTGCTGGACAGGGGCCGGCACGGCCCGGCCGGCCCCGGGGACGTGACCGTCGCGCCCGGGCCGGAGGACCGCGTGCTGATCACCCTGCGCTCTCCGGCCGCGCGGGCCGTCATCAGTGTTCCGGCGGCCGTCGTGACGGCGTTCCTCCTCGACTCCTTCCGCCTGGTGCCGGCCGGCGCCGAGGCCGAGCACCTGGACCTCGACGCCGCCCTCGCCCGCCTGCTCTCCTGACCCGCCCCATCACCAGGGCCGCCATCGGACCGGGCATGCCTCCCGGCGCACGGGGTAGGCGGGCGTCACGCGACGGACCCGGCCCGCCGGTCACCTCCCCCTCGGGTCCGGGCCCGCCGCCGGAACGCGAGGAGAGGAGAGGACCATGACCAGCCCACCGTTCCCGGCCACACCCGACGGCCCCGCCCTGTACGCCGTCGCCGTGCCCGCCCTGGCCCTCGCCGCGCTGCTCATCGGCGCGTTCGCCTGGGGCAGCCACCACCTGAACCGCCGACGGCCGAAGCCGGCCCGCGACACCCCCGCGTCCCCCGCGTCCCCCGCGACCCGTGCGGGCTCCCGGCACGCTCGGCACGCTCCCGGGCCGGACGGTCCGCACGCCTGCCACCGGAAGCCCGCGGGCCGCGAGGCCGGTCGGCGCTCGCACCGGCGGGCCCACGGCGCGGCCCCGCCCGGACGCTCGTCGTGAGGGCCACGGGCCGTTACCGGCCGCCCGCCGTCACCAGCGGGCGTGGACCTGCGCCCGGATCCGCCGGTCGTACAGCTCGCGCACGGCGGCCAGGGTGGCCGACGGCAGCGGGGGCAGTCCGGCGGCGGCCGCGTTGGCCCGGGCCTGCGCCACGTTGCGGGCACCGGGGATCACCGTCGTCACCCCCGGCTGCTGGGTGACCCACCGCAGCGCCGTCTGCGCCGCGCTCGCGCCCTCGGGTGCGAGTGCGGCGAACTCCACCGCCGCCTCGACGCCCGTCGCGAAGTCCACCCCGGAGAAGGTCTCCCCCTGGTCGAAGGACTCGCCGTGGCGGTTGTAGGTGCGGTGGTCGTCCGCGCCGAAGACGGTGTGTTCGTCGTACCGGCCCGACAGCAGGCCCGAGGCCAGCGGCACCCGGGCGAGGATTCCCACGCCGGCCGCCTCGGCGGCGGGCAGCACCTGCTCCAGCGGCTTGAGCCGGAACGCGTTCAGGATGATCTGGACGCTCGCGACGTTCGGGCGGGCGATGGCCGTCAGCGCCTCGGCGCAGGTCTCCACGCTCACCCCGTAGGCGGCGATCCGGCCCTCCTCCACCAGGGTGTCCAGGGCGTCGAAGACCTCGTCCGAGGAGTAGACCGGCGTCGGCGGGCAGTGCAGCTGCACCAGATCCAGCCGCTCGACCCCCAGGTTGTCCCGCGAACGGTCGGCCCAGGCACGGAAGTTGGCGAGGTTGTAGTGCTCGGGCCGCTGCTCGACCCGGCGGCCGAACTTGGTGGCGACGAACACCTCGGCGTCCGGGCGGTCCTTCAGGAAGCGGCCGATCAGCCGCTCGCTGCGGCCGTCGCCGTAGACGTCGGCGGTGTCGAAGAGGGTGACGCCGGCCTCCACCGAGGCCTCCAGCACGGCCAGGGCGTCCTCCTCGCGGACGTCCCCCCAGTCCGCGCCGAGCTGCCAGGTACCGAGTCCGACGATCGAGACGGGGCGGCCGGTACGGCCGAGTACACGCTGTTCCATGGAGCGAGCCTCTCACGCGACGCCCCGGCCGCACCACGCACCGCTGCCGCACCACGCACCACTGCCGCACCACGCACCGCTGCCGCACCACGCACCCCGCACCGCTGCCGGCTCACGACCCGCCGTCGAGGCGCCACCGGCGGAACACGGGCCCGCCGACCGGACCCGCGGGGCCGTTGGGACCAATCCGCGCCGCGGGCGGCTCCGAACATCCGGGGAGAAGCAGCTGAAGCGGTAGAAGCAATCAGAACACCCGACGGCACCACCTGTGAGGCCCCGCCCGTGACCGTATCGATCGCCCTGTTCACCCAGGACCTGCGGCTGCACGACAACCCCGTGCTGCACGCCGCCCGGTCCGCGGCCGACCGGGTCGTCCCGCTGTTCGTCCTGGACCCGGCCGTCGAGGACGCCGGCTTCGCCGCGCCCAACCGGCAGGCGTTCCTGGCCGACTGCCTCGCCGACCTGGACGCCTCGCTGCGCCGGATCGGCTCCCGGCTGATCGTGCGCCGCGGCGAACCCGCCGAGCAGACCGCCCGGGTCGCCGTCGAGGCCGAAGCCGAGGCCGAAGGTGCGGCCAAGGGTGATGCCGGTGGCGTTCCCGCTCCCGTCACCGTGCACATCGCCGCGGGCGTCAGCGCCTTCGCGCACCGACGGGAGGCCCGGCTGCGCGAGGTGTTCGGCGACCGCCTGCACGTCCACGACGCCTCGGTGACGGTCGTCCCCGCGGGCCGGATCACCCCGGCCGGCCGGGACCACTACGCGGTCTTCACCCCGTACCACCGCGCCTGGCAGCAGGCGCCCCGCCGCACGGTGCTCGGCGCGCCCCGGGCGCTCGACACCCCGGGCGGCATCGGCAGCGAGAACCTGCTGCTCACCGGACCGCTCTCGCCCGCCCTGCCACCCGGGGGCGAGAGCGCGGCCAGGGAGCGGTGGCGGCGCTGGGACGTCGACGCCTACGCCCGGGTGCACGACGACCTCGCCGCCGACGCCACCTCCCGGCTCTCCCCGTACCTGCACTTCGGCTGCCTGTCCCCGACCGAACTCGTCGAACGCGCCCTGCGGCACGACGGCGAGGGGGCGCAGGCCTTCGTCCGGCAGCTCGCCTGGCGCGACTTCCACCACCAGGTCCTCGCCGCCCGCCCCGACGCCGCGCACCGGGACTACCGCACCAGGGACGACCGCTGGCACCGGGACGAGCGCGAGGCCGAGGCCTGGCGGCAGGGCCGCACCGGCTACCCGATCGTCGACGCCGGAATGCGCCAGCTCGCCGAGGAGGGCTGGATGCACAACCGGGCCCGTCTGCTGACGGCGGGCTTCCTCGCCAAGTGCCTGTACCTGGACTGGCGGATCGGCGCCGCCCACTTCCTGTCGCTGCTGGTCGACGGCGACGTGGCCGACAACCAGCTCAACTGGCAGTGGGTCGCGGGCACCGGCACCGACACCCGCCCCAACCGGGTGCTCAACCCGCTGCGCCAGGCCGACCGGTACGACCCGGACGGGACGTACGTGCGGCGCTGGGTGCCCGAACTCGCCCACCTGCCGGGGGCCGCCGTCCACCGCCCCTGGCTGCTCGACCCCGCCCCCGACTACCCGGCCCCGCTCATCGCCCCGGACGCCCTCACGGTCCGCTTCCGCGAGGCCCGGGGCCTGGACTGAGCACGGCCGGGCGCCACCCGGTGGAGGGTGGCGCCCGGCCGCGCGACCTGCTCGGCGGTCAGCGGTGATCAGCCGTGGTCGGCCATGGGTCGGCCGCGTTCAACGGTGGTTGCCCCTGCGGCTGTCAGACGGCGAGCTTCTGGCAGAGCAGCGCGGACGGCCGCGCCGCCCACAGCTGCCACCAGGGCGCGCTGTAGGCCATGCCCGCGACGACCTCGTCGTCCGCGCACTGGCCCTTGGCGAAGCCGTACGAGAAGTCACCGCCACCGGCCGCGGCCGGGCGGTTGTCGCCCTTCTCGAACCAGAGCGTGCGGGTCGAAGTACCCAGCGGGGCGGCGGACTTGGCGCACAGCGCGCCCATCGTCCGGCCGTTGCGGCTGTACCCGGTCATGACCGAGCCGGCCGGGCACTGGGCCTTGGCGTAGCCCGACGCCCATTCGCTGGTCACATAGGTGCCGCCGTGGTCGACGACGAACGCGCGGCCGGCGTCCCACAGGTCCGCCTTCGTGACGTCCGTGCAGAGGCCGTTGTCGCCGCCGTAGCTCAGCCCGATCAGCCGGCTGCCGTCCGGGCAGGCGGCCTTGAGGGCGTACGGGTCCCAGTCCGGCCGGGACTTCAGGTAGGCGGAGTGGTTGTCGTCGAACAGGCTGGCGTTGAGCGACGTCCAGTCCACCAGCCGTACCGGGGGCTGCCCGACACTCACCGAGGCGATCGGCCATTCGCGGTGGAAGGCCAGGAAGGGCAGGTCCGCCTCCAGGATCGGGGTGCCGAGGATGACGAGCCGGGCCATCAGCGCCCCGTTGATGTCGAGTCCGCCGTAGAGGGCCGCCGCACCGTTGACGTCCGGCGTGGTGCTCGCGCCGTCGAGGACGACGGAGCCGTTGACCACGGCCCGCAGGTACGGCTCGATGGACGCCTTCACGCCGATCGTGTCGTACAGGGCGATCGAACCCTCGGCGAGCAGGCCGGCCTTCGCCGAGGCGGAGCCCCTGAGGTTGAGGCGCAGCGGGGAGACGGTGGAGTTCCCGGGGTCGGTGGTGGTGGTCCAGCCCGGGCCCTTGACGTAGTCCGAGTGGACGCCCCACTGGCCGTCGTAGGCCTGCTCGGCGTCGAGGCTGACGGTGCCGTCGGCGCTGATGTCGGCCGAGAGGGTGAAGGCCAGGTTGATCACGACGGGCAGCGGGCCGACCATCACCACGGGGCTGGCGCTGTACTTGGCCAGGGGTATCCGGATCGGCCCGGTGCTCGCGGTGAGGTTCGCGCTGACGTGCCAGTCCGCGTGCGCGCCCAGGGTGAAGCCGACCCGGGCCTGCTGGGGGTCGATGACGCCGAGGCCGCCCTGGTAGGAGAAGTCGATGGCCGGACGGAGCGAGACCGAGCCGGACATCTTCGCCGAACTGCCGTCGGGCAGCGGGACGGTGACGTTCGCGCTCAGCCCCAGGCTGCCGGACACCGAGCCCTGACCGGAGGTCGCTCCGAAGTCGGTGACGACCTGGACGCCGCCGATCTGGGGCTGGACGTCGAAGGTGCTCGGGCTGACGGCGCTGCGCAGGCTGGTGCTGGTGCCGCCGAGCAGTTCGGGGAGGGTGGCCGGGCGGGTGGAGACGGCCACCTTCCCGTCGGCCGTCGACTGCACATCGGTGACGGCGACCAGCGCGCCGTGCGGGGCCGCCGGGGTGGGCGGGCTGTCGATCAGCTGCCCGGGCCGGACGGCGGCCGCGGCGGCGTCCGGGCTCGCGGCCAGGGCGGACGGTGCCTGCGGACCGGTGGTGGCCGGCGCGAGCACGGCGGCGCCGGTGGTCGGGTCGTAGGAGGAGAGCGCGAGGACGGGGGCGGTGGTGGCGGTCGCCGGCGCGCTGCCCTGCGCCGGGGCCGCCACCGTGGCCGCGGCCGTGCCGGACGTCGGGGGCGCCAGCGTCGCCGACGCGCCCGGGGCGGCGGAGGGGTCGGACGACGCCGCTGCCGTGGTTGCGGTGGTTGCGGTGGCTACGGTGGTGTTCGCGGCGGCCGGTGAGGCCGCCGCTCCGGTCAGGACGGCGCCGCAGAGGAGGAGCACGGTGGTTGTCGCCGCGGCTGACAGCGTCAGCTTGCGCACGGTCACGTGGAGGGTCCCTTCGGGGTCAACGGTGCTGAGGCAGTGGTGACTTGTGGCGGGACGCACAGCTCGGAGCCGTCGCACCGACTCTCGAACCGCCGGGTAACATAGCACTGACCGACAGCGTTGTTGACTGGTTCGGGCGAATCCCGGGTCGCGGCCACCGAGACTTCACCGCCCTGGAGCGGGGCCTTCCCCTCTGGTTCACGCGGCACCCGGCGGCCGGGGTCGGGGCCGGGACGGGCCGACGGAGCGGATCCGGGGCGGTTCCGACCGTGCCGACCGTGCCGACCGGCCATCACCTCCGCCGAACGGCCGCCCGCTCACGGCCTCCCGCTCAGGCCTCCTGCTCACGGTCTCCCGCTCAGGCCTCCCGCTCACGGCTTCGCCGGGCGCGGCCAGTCCAGGACGGAACGCACCGTCCCCGCGAGGAGCCACTCCTTGTCCTCGGCGCCGAGCCGGTCGGTCTCCCGCAGGGCGAAGAGCTCGTCGGCCCAGCAGTGGTCGCCGCTGATCATGGTGTGGTCGCTGGCCCACATGACGCGCTCGCGGCCGAAGGCGTCCAGCACGCGCAGCAGTTTGTCGAGCGCGGGCGTGAACGGGTAGTCACCGGCGTGGAACAGCTCCGGGCCGTGCCCCCACTTGATCATGATGTTCGGCTGGTCGGACAGCCGCAGGACGTCCTCGAACTCCTCGTCGTTCACCGGCATTCCAACGTGGTCGAGGACGATCGGGGTGTCGGGATGGGCTTTCGCGTAGGGGCGCAGCAGGTGCCCGTTGCGCGCCGTCATCGCGAAGACGGGCAGGCCGTGGTCGGCGGAGGCGTCGAACACCGGCCCGTAGTCGCCCCGGGCCAGTTCCCTGACGTCCTCGTCCTCGCGTGCCACGATCCGCACCGCCCGGGCATACGGCGCGTCGGCCACCGCCCTGATACCGGCCGCGAGTTCGGGATCCCGGTGGTGGATGCGCAGCAGGTAGCAGAAGCGCTCGGGGTACCGGATCGACGCCATCTCGGCCCCGGGCGCGACGGCACGGAACGCGCGGGCCCCCGGTAGCGCGATGCCCGGCTCGCCGTGGCCGGTCCGGGCCTCGAACCCCCAGAACTCGTCGATCACCGCCGCCTGGATACCCAGGGCGTTCATGGCGGCGAGGGTCTCCTCGGCGCTCATGGTGAGGTGGAGGTGGATCTGAGCGTCGACGATGTCCATCGGCATGGGTACGTGCCTTTCGCGAACCCGGCCCGGGCCCGGGGGCGAGGTGCGGCGCCACGGTGCCGGTGTCCGCGCCGGACGTCCTCGCAGCCTCACCGTAGGGAACAACGAGGCTGGGACGACAACGACACTTCGGGAAACGGATCATGAGTCCTGATCATGTCCCGGCGGCGACCCGGCGACAGAAGACCCGTGGCCAGGAACGGGCGTGGTCCGGGGGTCCTCATCAGCCGCCCGGAGACCAGCGCGGCCGCGGCGACGGCCAGGCTGACGGGAAGGACCGCGAGGCCCGAGGCGGCCGGGGACATCCCGCGCACCTGCTGGAGGTAGGGCGGCAGCAGGAACAGCGACCCGGTGACGCAGAGGTAGAACGTGCCCGCCAGCATTGCCGCGGTCCGCACGCCGGGCGTGCGCAGCAGATCCCGGTCCAGCAGGACCGCGTCCCCGTCGCGGGTGCGCCCGCGACGCCACCACAGGCAGCCGCCGGCCGCCTCGACCTCGACTGCACCGCCTCCGTCGTCCCCGGAACCCACACCCTCGAACTCGTCGTCCTGACCGCGGCCGAGGACTCCCCCACCCACAGCGCGCTGCGGCAGGCCGCTTCGCAGCGCCGAGTCGGCCCGCGAGAGCGGAAATCGGTGGTGGGGCGGCGGTGTCAGTGGAGACGCCTAGGGTGCCTCGTACCCGAGACCAGGAGAAGGACATGCCCTTTGTCGACGACGTGGCTGCACCGGTGTCGGGCGGGTGGGAGGCATGGCTCGCCTACGCGGACGCGCTCACCACGGCAGGTGACCCACGAGGCGAGGCGATCCGGCTGGAGCACCTCCACCGGAACGGCGGCGAGGACGTGCCGGAGCCGGCCGCCGCGTACGCCGAGGTGGAGCGTGCGCTCGGGCTCGATCCTCTGCGCGCTGACGGCTCCTGGCAGTTCACCTGGTCCCGCGGCTTCATCGACAAGGCCGTCTTCCGGCTGGCGGCGGAGACCGCGCCGCAGCGCCGGGCGATGCTGGAGCGGCTCCTCGCGGACCTGCCCCACGCCAGGGCCTCCGATCCGACCGATCCCGAGCAGTGGGAGGCGGCGCTGATCGATGTCCTGCTGTCCCACCCGGCAACCCGCCTGCTGGCCGACCTGGAACTGCACCTCACCGACTACCACCACTCCGCCGAACGCGCCGCGGCCGCCCTCTCCCGTCGACCGTGGCCCCGACTGCAGGCCCTGTATTTCGGCCACGACTTCGACACGCTCTTCGAGCTCCACGAGACCTCGACGGGAAACCGGGTCGACCCCGAGAAGTACCTGCACGATGCGGTGGTGCCCAAGGAGGTGGAGCGCGCCCTGTGGACGTCCCTGCCCGCACTGCGCACCCTGGAACTCGAAGGCGCTTTCCTGTTCGACGACGTGGAACACGACACCCTGACCCATCTGCGGACCCGGGGGGCCGTCTTCTCGGACGGTTCCCTGTTCGCGTTCTCGGCACCCGGTCTCACCTCGCTGGAGGTGGAGATCGGCCATGACGTCCACGGCACCGTGGGTACCAACGCCCAGCTGGAAGCGCTGGAGGCGTCCAGGTATCCCCGACTGAGAAGCCTCGACCTGAGCGAGGCGCACTTCGACCCTGACGAGGCCGGCGACTTCGTCGTCCTCGCGGAGAGCTCGCTGCTCCCCCAGCTCACGCACCTGGGCATCAGGGACCTGGTGATCGAGGACACGAACGACGACCGGGACCCGCTGACCGTTCTGACCGAACTGGCCCCCCGGTTCGCCCACCTCGACCTGCATGTGGAGGGCGACATCGACATCGAGGGAGCCGACGACCAGGACGTCGACCACATACTCTCCGGTCTCGGCTTGGGCGAGCACGCGGACACCGGCGACGCGGACGTTGACTGAGCGATGCGCGAGACCCGCACGCCGGGCACGGTGATGGCGTCGAGCGTGACATCGGCGGCCCTCGGCCAAGCCGTCCCGGAGCGCCGACGGAGACGTGGCCGGTCAGTCACCGATCCCGAGATGCAGGATGGTGGCCCAACTGTCGCTCACCAACAGCAGGTTGCGCCACCACATGCAGCCCGAGCGCGGACCTCCGACATCGCCGGAACTACAGGGCGGCCTCACGCTCGCAGGCGCCCCGAACAGGGCCGGGGGCCACGATCCCGGAGGGCAGTGAGCGCGCGCCCGGCGATCTCGTCGGGCGCGCCGACGGCGTCGACCGTGACGAGGAGGTCCTGCCTGGCATAGTGCTGGGTGATGGGCTCCAGCATCGCCTCGTGGGACCTGACCCGACTGCGGATGCTGTTCTCGTTGTCCTCCCCGCGTTGATGGAGCTCACCACCGCAGACGTTGCAGAAGCCATCGATGAGGAGATGATCCACCGACAGCTCGAAGATGTGGCTCTGGTCCTCGCGGCAAAAGCGACGGCCCGCCAGGCGACGGACATGACGCTCCATCTCCTCCTCGGGAAGACGCAGGTGCAGCACGCTGTCGAGGGGCTTGCCGAGCTCGCCGAGCAACTCGTCCAGAGCGAGCGCCCGGGCGGCGCTGAGCGGGTGTCCGACGAGGAGGAATCCCGCGTGGGCCCACTGGTGCAGGCGGTCGCGGACGATCTCGGTGATGATCTCGTCCGGAAACAGTGCGCCGGAGTCGATGGCCTCGGCGGCTCGGACCCCCAGCTCGGTGCTCCGGGAGATATGAGCACGTATGAGATCGCCGGCGTGGATCCGCGGCACGGCCAGGGCCTTGGCCAGCGCAGTGGCGGGGGCTTCCCGTCTGAACACCGGAGGCTGGAAGAGAACGACGCGCATCAGCCCATGATGCCCGTCCGGTGCCACCGGGCTCTGACCGCATGCCGTCGAACCTTGACGGACGCGCGTTCGCTTCGTCGACCGTTGCTTCCGCCGATCTGCTAGCCTTCCGGAGGCCGTGCGAGAGAACAAGGAGGTGGTACCCGTGAACGTATCGACGTGGGTGCTCTCCTCCGGGGTCACGGTCGGGCGATAGGTCGTCGTCCGGGAGCGCCGTTCCAGCGCATTCCCGAAAGGCACGACCATGAACTTCACTTCCGAACAGCGCCTCGACGACGACATCCTCGAGCGCGAGTTCACCCTCGGCGAGATCCCCGGCATCCTGTGGACGCCCGCATCCGCCTCCGCGTCCGAGCCGGTCCCGCTGATCCTGCTCGGCCACCCCCCGCTCGGCCTGCACAAGATGTACCCCCGGCTGGTCGCCCGGGCTCGACGCTGCGCGGCGGACGGCTTCGCCGCGGCCACCATCGAACTCCCCGGGAGCGGTGACCGGCCCCGCTGGGCCGCGGCCGAACAGGCCCGCGCCGACCTGCGGCAGGCCATGGCCGCCGGTGAGCCGGTCGGTGACGAGATCGTCGACGCCCTCATCCTCCCGCTCGTCGACCGGGCCGTCCCGGAATGGCAGTCCGCCCTGGACTCCCTCCTCGCACTACCCGGGATCGGCGGCCCGGTCGGGTACTCGGGGGGAATCATCTCCATCGGCATCCGGCTGGCGGTGGTCGAGCCGCGCATCGTGGCCGCCGGCCTCTTCGCCGGGAGCTTCGTGCCCCGCGCCATGTTCGAGGAGGCCCGCCGGGTCACCGTTCCGCTGCACGTCCTGCTGCAGTGGGACGACGAAGGGAACGACCGGCAGGCGTCCCTGGACCTGTTCGACGCCTTCGGCTCCCAGGAGAAGACGCTGCACGCCAACATGGGCGGGCACACGGGCGTCCCGCAGTTCGCCGGGGAGGACGCGGCCGGGTTCTTCGCCCGGCACCTGCGCTGATCACGGGCCGGACCAGCGGCCGGACCAGTAGGCAGGAGGCGGTGCCGGCCGGCACACCACTCGTCAAGGACGGCCTGGGCTCTCCGTGACGGCGCCGGCCAGCAGGCGCACAACCGCCCCGACCGGGCCGGTAACCAGCCATCAGCGGTACCGGCCCGATCGGAGCGGCGCCCGATCGGAGCAGCGCCCGATCGGAGCAGCGCCCGGCCACCAGCCGAACCGGACCCGGCTCCAGCCCGTATGAACCTGCTGGCAGCTCCGCTCGGCGGACCCTGGGGGCCGAGGGCCCGGGCTGTAATGGCCGGGATCCGACGCCCCGTCCCGGAGATCTGCAACCCATTAACCGGAAATCCTGCCGGTCACGGTGGCTCTCCGGTCCGGTTGCTGAGCGGTCGCGGGACGTCGCACACTGACAATAGGCACCTCCACAGGCCTGATGGCCCCCTCCGACTCTGAAACCTCACCCGCACCCGGTCTCCGGCGGACGAGACAGTGAAATGATGCGCATCACCGAGAGTTCGCGGACACCGCAGGTGAATCGCAGGAATTCAAGAAGTGGGCACCATGAAGCTGCTAGCGGAAATCGACAAGGTAGTCGCCACCGGAAAGGTGGTGGCTGCGGCGGACGACGAAGCCGTCGCGGACATCGTCATCGCCACGATCACGAGTGGCATCTCGGCTTCGTTCTACCTGACCCGCACCCAGTCCGCTGCCATCAAGGAGCGGTTCTGGACTCCGGAGCGGATTCGCCGCACGGGGCTCCGCCCGATATCCCCTGAGGAGACCGAAAGGATTCGAGTGGAGCTGGGCGTCAGGGTCGCGAACTTCAGATGCGCCCCGATCACGTGCGCCTGCGGCCACGTCTACGACGCATTCGACTTCATTCAGCAAGGGATTCGCGAACACGGCCTCGACGTCGTCAATTCCGTATTCTCCCTGAAGGATTCGACGTTCCTCCAGGTCAATCCGTCGTTCACCCCGATCTGCCCCGTGGACGACCAAAAGCTGATCCGTACCCACGGCGCCGACGACGGCTTCGAATACGACTGCGACGAGTACGGCGGGTGCTGCTACCAGGAGTGATACGAGGGCGTTCTGCGGGTGTCGGCGGTCGTTCCTCCGTCACTCGGCCAGGGCCGCGCGGAGGAACGCGAGGATCTCGGCCCGGGCGGCCTCGGCCTGCGGTTCCAGGCCGGGCAGGGTGAGGAACGCGTGCTTGGCTCCCGGGTATTCGGAGAGCCGCACGGGGGTCCCTGCTTCGCGCAGCCGCTCGGCGTAGCTGCGGCCGTGGTCGGCGACCGCGTCCCGGGTGGGCACCACCACCAGCGCCGGGGCGAGCCCGCTCAGGTCGTTCGCGTGCAGCGGTGAGACCGCACCAGCGTCGGCTCCCGGCGGAACGGCGAGCCGCTGGAAGAGCCGCAGCAGCGGCAGGGCCGGGGTCGGGTCGTCCGCGTACTCGGCGATCGAGGGGTGGTCGAACATCCCCGTCCCGGTCACGTCGGCCACCGGATTGACCAGCACCTGCGCCTTGAGCTCCACGCCGGCCTCCCTGGCCCTGATCGCCGTCAAGGCGCTGATCAGCGCGCCGCAGCTCTCACCGAAGACGGCCGTGCGCGCCGGGTCGACACCCCACTGCGCGGCATGCCGCACCACGTGCTCCAGCACGCCCCAGCCGTCGTCGGCGGCGTCCGCGAGCGGGCTGCCGGGGGCGAGGAGGCGGTGCTCGACCGAGACGACGAGGGCGGGCAGTGCCGCGGCGAGGTGGCTGTTGGCCCAGTCGCACTGGGTCGCCGTGCCCACGAAGCCGCCGCCGTGGACATGGACCACGAGTGGCAGGTCGGTTCGGGTGCCGGCCTCGCCCTCCCCCGTCGACTGCGGCCGGTACACCCGGACCGGGAGGTCACGGCCGGGCAGCGCCACCTGCTGCCAGGCGATCGCGGCGCCGGGATCGGGTTTCCCGAGGACGGCCCGAGCCGCGCCCGACGCCCGCCAGCGGTTCTCCGTGTCGCGGTGGGCGAGCAGTTCCTCGGTCGTGATCACCGAGTAATCCGGCTCCGACGGCCGTGTCGCGAAAGCGCTCCCACTCATGCGTCCTTCTCCCCCTCCCGGCCGGGTGCCGGGGTCTCGTTGTGGTCGGACTGTGCGTTGCACCGATTATGCACGCAGTGCGTGCAACAGCAAGTGCACAAGCAAGCGCATGAGCAAGTACAAGAGAAAGTGCATGAGCTAGGCTGACTCCGGACGAGCGACGGGAGGGCGGGATGACCGGCCGAAGGCGATGGTCGACCGAGGAGATCCTGGACACGGCGGCGGAACTGCTGCGCACGAGCGACGCCGAGTCGTTCAGCGTGCGCAAACTCGCCGCGGCCCTCGGAACCGACTCCTCCAGCCTCTACCGGCACTTCCGGAACAAGACCGAACTGCTGCGCGCGGTGGCCGACCGGATCCTGCTGGCCTCCATGGACGGCTACCGCCCCGAGGGCGACTGGAAGCAGCGCATCACCGCCCTGGCCCTGCGCCTGCGCGAGGCCTTCGGCGAGCAACTCCAACTCGCCGCGGTGTGGGGACGCTACGGGTCCGGCGGCACCGGATCCCGCATGGTCATGGAGGAACTGCTGCAGGCCCTGCGCGCGTCCGGCCTGCCCGACGAGGAGGTCGCGGTGCGGTACCACCGCATCGTCATCCTCCTCGCCGCGCTGATCTCCTCCGAGGCCGGCATCAGCACCGTCACCCCCGAGGAGTACGAGCAGGGCATGGAGCAGTTCCGTGTCGCCGTCCTCGGCGCCGACCCCGAACGCTTCCCCGCCCTGGCCCACTTCGCCCGCGACATCCGCCCCCTCGGAGCGGACCGCCGCGCCGCATTCGAGGAGATCCTCGCCGCCCACCTCGCCCGGATCGAGGCCCTGCTCCCCTGACGTGCCGGACCGTGGGTGCCGTGCGGTCGCCGACTACGCCTGGACCCTTGCCCCCGCCGCCAACCGCCGCCTCACCCGCGCCGCCGACCGCACCCGCGAGTTCGGCTTCCGCCTCGACGGCCTCCTCGGCCGCGACATCCACGGCATGACCGTCGGCGTCATCGCCACCGGCAAGATCGGCGAATGCTTCGCCCGCGCCGCCGTCAGCCCCTGGACTCAGCGGACCGGTCATCACGAGACAGCGAAGCGCCGGGAGAGTCGGACGCCCACCACTTGCCAGAGACCCCTTGACCCCCAGCGACTGAAAGGGGGTGACGGTCCGTCCGTTCAGTCCAGAAGTCGCAGGTCAGGGCCTGTCACGTCCAGGCCACATGACACCTGACAGCACCTCGTGACGCCCAATCCGTGAGAGGCACGTGAGAGGCACTGGGCGACTGGGGGTTCGAGAGTGACTTGCCTCACAGCCTCAATCTAGGACTCACTCGCCCTTTTGAACGCCTCGCAGCCGACGATCATTGCTGCCCGATGGACGGCGCTCGCACCGCAGAGGGCAAGCCACATCGCGACCACCCTGGTCGCTGATCGGAGCAATCAGTCCCGCCGGCACACCTGCGGCGGCGTGTCTGCCTGGTACGGCACGCTTCGCGGTTTGCACCCACCCTTACGCGGATCATCGACCTCATGGAATGATCGCGGGACCGGTCTGGCTTTGGGGGTGTGATGGCAGACGGCGGAGAGCAGTACGAAGCGTCAGCGTCAGCTTTGGGCTATTTGTTCCAGTTCGCCAAGGCTCTGCACATGTGCTTCGAGCAGTGGATGAGCGCCGGCCCTGACTGGAGCATCGCGGTTGAGGCCGCCGACGACATCGAACAGCACGTGGGCTCCGTGACCGACCTTCTACAGCTCAAACAGCGTGCCGAGGGCGTGCGTTTGACCGATACGTCGAAGGATCTGTGGAAGACCCTCCGGATTTGGGCAGAGGCAGCCACGGCAGGGCGCATCGACCTGGACGAGACGAACCTCTACCTGCTCACCACAGCTGAGTTGCCTGTAGGCAGCGTCGGCTATCTCCTCCAGCATCGCGACACGGGACACCGCGACGAAGAGCGGGCCTTGAAACAGCTCTGCGCTGCAGCCGGAGCCTCAAAGACCAAGAGCCAAGACCTCCTGAAGTCATTCGCTGCGCTGACCGGCATAGCCAAGTCACTGCAGAGCGCCCTGCTTGCGCGAGTCCAGATCGTCGGGGACACAGAGGACATCGCCGACGTCCGGACCGCGATGCTTCGCCTCGCCGCCGTAGCCGCCGGCCACGACGCCGCCAGAGCCTTCTTGAACCGGCTGGAGGGGTGGTTCTACGACCGCGTGATCGAGCAGATGCGCACGCCAGGTGGCAGCCCTATCACTGGTGTCGAGTTCGACGAGGTATTCAGTAGCCTCCAACGACAGTTTCAGCACGACAATCTGCCGATCGACGGCGACATCACCCTCATGACCGGCGACCCCACGGAACAGGCAGAGAAGATCTTCGTCCGGCAACTGGGGCTCATCGGCGTGGGCTCCACACGCATCCGCTTCGCAGTTCGAGACTACGTGCGCGCCTTCGCGCAGCGCTCGCGATGGACCAACGAGAACCTGCTGCGACCGGGTGAGATCGGCGAGTACGAGCGTCGGCTGGTGGAAGAGTGGGAAGCCCGCTTCGCTGTGATGGAGGAAGAACTCGGCGCCGAGGCCACCGAGGAGCAGAAGAAGGCCGAGGCCAAGCTCATCTACCGATGGGTCGACCAAGAAGCCCGCTTCCAGATCCGCGCCGGATGCGACGAGGTCTTCGTGACCAAGGGCTCCTACCAGATGCTCGCCGACGAGTGCCGAGTCGGTTGGCACCCCGACTTCGCCGCCCGCCTGATGCAGCTCCTTGAGCCCGTCGAGGTGCCTGGGTGAAACTCAGCCGCGAAGAGCGCGCCCTGTACAACCCCGCCTTCACTGCGCTCCTTTGTACCCGCGCCGTCCAAGGGCACGAACAGCAGTACAACTCCCCCTGCCCGCTGCCCGTGGCCGTCGTGGCAGGGATCATGGCCCTTCAGCCCGCGGTCAGGGCAGCCCTCCCGGGCACCCTGAACAGCGGACTTATGAAGTGGCTCGAGGCGAATGACGGCGTACGCATCGCCATGACCCGGAACGCGGCCCCCCTCGCCGCCGTGGTTCGCCCCGGCGTCCTGTTTGCCCTCCAGACCAGGACCCTGCTGGCCACAACAGAGGGACTCACCCTGGCCCTGGGCCCCACCACCAAGGGGGTCAAGGGAGCCACCGATCAGACCATCGCGATCCAGCAGGCCGCCCAGTTCCTCGGGCGCTGGCTGCCCAGCACGGGCAGCCTCAGCACAGTCCTGACCCTTCTCGGAGTCAAACCGTGACGTTCCAAATTCAATCGGTCACCATCTACGGCAAGAAGCCTGGCCAGATGCGTACCGTCTTCTTTCAACTCGGCGCCCTAAACATCGTGACGGGTGACTCCCGACGTGGAAAGAGCGCACTGCTGACGATCATCGACTACTGCCTCGCCAGCTCCGACTACCCCGTCAAAGCGGGCAAGGTCCGCACCTACGTCAGCACCTATGGCATCACCCTCACCAAGCCCGGTGAGCAGCTCTTCGTTGCCCGTCAGGCGCCCAAGGACAACGCCAAGACCAGCACCACGATGAGTGTGCTCACCCAGGCCCCCGGCAGCCTGCCACCAGCCTTGGAAGATCTTCGCTTCACGACGCCCGATGACACCGCCAAGGCCTACTTGAGCGACTTCTGCGGCATCGACAACACCGTCCGCGTCCCGGCCGTCGGCAAGAACACACTCATAGCCCCGTCCATCCGCCATGCCCTCTTCTTCTGCCTCCAGGCTCAGAACGAAGTCGCTAACCCCGATGTTCTCTTCCACTCGCAGGGCGAGGAGTGGAGGCCGAACACGATCCGGGGAGTCGTCCCGTACTTCCTCGGCGCGGTCGATCCCGAGCAGGCCCTGGTTCACAACAAGCTCCGTAGCCTTCGCCGGGACCTGGCCGACAACGAGGCCAAGCTCGCCGTATCCGCAGGCCGAACCCCCGCCAGCGGCCAGGCTCAGGCACTCCTGATCGAAGCCATCGAATCCGGCTTGCTGCCCCAGCAGATCGGCACGCAATCGGCAGACGATGTCCTTCAGATCCTCCGTCGTCTCCGCAATGAACTGGCCCACGGCGGCACACTGCGGCCCCACACGACCGATGACGACCCCCTTGCGTCCCTCCACGACCGCCGAGCGGATCTGCGTCGGGACTTCGCGCTGGCTCGGGCTCGGATCGCCGACCTCAAGGGCGCCCTCGCCGAGAACGACGAATTCAGCAACCAGGCCATCGAACAGCGTGCCCGCCTCACGTCCCTCGGCCTCCTTCGCCAGGACACAGAAGCCAGGGATGTCCATCACTGCCCCGTCTGCGACAGCACCATCCCCTCGGCGAACGACACTATCTCCGGCCTCACACGGGACCTCGCCCTCCTCGACCGCGATCTCGGGGTCATCCGAAACGACACCCCCGCTATCCGACGGCTCATCGCTGACCAGGAAGACCGCCTGCAAACGCTCCGCTCAGAACTTGCCCGCAACCAGGAACAGGTTCAAGAACTCACCTCGAGCCTGCGCACGACCCAACAGGAACCCGATGACCTGCGCAGGGCCGCCATCGTCCTGGGACGTATCAGCTTCTACGTCGACACGATCGCCCAGCAGGCCGCGGCGCCTCGTGTCCTCGACCGCCGTGACGAGCTGCGCGAGCAGATCGCTGCGCTGGAGGAACAGCTCAGCGGGAGCACCCAGGACGAGCGCCTCGCCAGCTTCTTGTCCCTGATCAACCAGGGCATCAGGGAGAAAGCCGTGAGCCTAGACCTGGACTTCGCGACCTCGCCCATCCGACTCGACCTCAACCGGCTCACTGTGGTCGCCGACACCACCGACGGACCAGTCCAGCTCAAGGACATGGGGAGTGCCGAGAACCACCTGGGCTACCACGTATCCACCCATCTCAGCCTCCATGAGTGGTTCACCAGGCACCAGAGCCCCGTTCCCAACGTCTTGGTCCTCGACCAGCCGTCGCAGGTGTACTTCCCAGCGGAACCGACCGGCGAGGAAGTCCTGCAGACCAACGACCGCACGCATCTACTGAAGGTTTACGAGGCTATACACCGAACGCTGCAGCAGCTCGAAGGCAAGATGCAGGTCATCGTCATGGAACACGCCGACCTTGACGACCCAGTCTTCAGCCAGCATGTCGTCGAACGCTGGCGCTACGGCAACGATTCAGGACTCGTACCCTCGACCTGGATGGAGTCCACGCCCTCAGGCAGCTAATGAGTGGCCGGGCGGATCCCCACCCCAGGAGGTCTGTCCGTGGGGCCCTGCCAGGCCGCTATGCGCGGGTGATGGCGCTCCTTGAAAGCTCGCGGGATCGCAACACTAACTGGGCATTTCGCCCATTAATGGGCTGGTTGGTCACGATTCCCGCGGCGCTCAGGCTGCTGGCATTCGGTGACGCTTGGGACTCTGGTGGCAGAGGGACACCGTTGCATGAATGTCCGCCGGAACTGCGCGCTTCCTCCTGTCTCATCCCTGGAGGCCGGGCTTGAGCGTGTTCGTCTCTCGAGAGCCGCGAGCAAGCCGACGGCCATGACGCGCGTGGCCTCAGCAGGCTCGGTCGCTACCTCGGATGCCGGCAGATCTGGGGGAGTCGCGCTGACTTCAGAAGTCTTTCGAGCGACGGGACCACATCATCGTAGAGGGCAGGCCCTGATGCGCCTGGCATGAGTCGGCGCAGGGCGCGGGTTGCGATGTCGGCGAGTGTAGCTCCGATGTCGCCGCCTATATCGATAGGCAACGTGCCGATGAGGTTAACCTTGCAATCGCCCAACTCATCGATGTGTTCGGTGAGGAAGTCCACCACCACGGACTGCCGACGGGCAAGAAGTAGCAACTCGCAGGCGTGCACAGCATCGCGGAGATCGAATCGGAATCGGGCTGTGATTCGCGGGGATCCAGGCCCGGGCTCCTGGCAGGTGATGACAAGCTCGTCAGCGTCGTGGCTCTTGACCGTGATGCTCAGCTGCATGCTGCCATGGACGAGCAGCTCCTGCGCTGCCAGTCGTTCGTGTTCGTCGTGAAGGGCGATCGACCACCAAGGAAGAGGTCCCCAGGTGCCGTGTGTTGTTATGTGATCAGGGAGGGAAAAGATCTGGTACTGCTTCAGGAGATGCTGCTCGAACGTGGCGAGGCAGCCATCTTGAAAGTGTTCGTCCCGGCTGCGCTCGCGTAGCAGCTCGTACTCGATGGCGCTCATGCCCTCCACAGCCAGGCCGATGTGTTCCAACTGCTCCTGGATGATCTTTTCGGCCCGTTCGAGAACCCCGCAGAACTCATCGCCAGGAGGAGCCTGATCGAGGAGACGGCTGAGGGCGCTCCGCGCAGCCTGGCAGCGGACGAGATCTCCACCGAGGCTAACCAAGTGGCGAGCCTTGAGAGTGCTCCAGGGGCGGGTGGACATCCACCGCTCCCAGGCACGGTCGCCGCCACCACGCTTGGTGAGCGCCAAGGCACCGACGTTGCCGACACGGAAGTCCGGCTCGTCCTTCAACCTCTCCCACAGGTCGGGGTACGCCTCCAGCGGGAAGGCTGGCAGCGAGGAGTGTGCTGCGAGGACACGTGAGTCCGCGGTGTCCCACAGCTCGTGAAGTTCACGTTCCACACGTGTACGAGGCACCGTACGACCTCGCTGGGCAGCCCAGTATTCAAGCAGCAGCATGTACGTGCTCTCCGGACTCCAGGGGAGCAGTCCCAGGCCGTCAAGAGCCACAACCGTATTGGCCAGCCCGTCGCGCTCGAACCTGAACTGGACTGCAGCGATGAGCTCGGTGAGTTCATCAATATCGGGGCCTGGCGCGGTGAAAACTGGACTGGAGACGAGCATGTCCCGGATGTTGGCCGTGCTCTCGCCCCGGGCAAGCTGGACAGCGATCCTCGCGATCAGCAGGGAGCCGATGAGCCCGAGCTCGCCAAAGTCGTTGCGGAGTCGGCCCTTGCCAAGCGCCGGGACATCCCTTACGTGCCAAAGCAGCCCTACTTGGATCTCGTGGAACCACTCTTCACGCAGTGCTGCGATCGTCGGATTCTGGCTACGCGGCTTCCACTTGTTACGGAACAGCGCGATGGCGTGCCCCTGGTCGCCGGCCCGTTGCTGGGGTACCGGCATGCCCCGTGATTCCAGCCGGCCGCGGATGTACCGGTAGAGGGAGTTCATGTCGATTGGGTCGGGCGCATCTGGAACGCCATCGGAAATGGCTGTTACGAGCTCACCAGTGAACGCGGTGAGATGCGCACCCACAGGAGCCCGGGCGGCCTGCGTCGCAGCTGAGGCAGTCATGACGTAGGTGCCCTCGATGGCAGTCTGATCCGCGAACTCATCCAGCGCACCCATGTTCCCCTCCAGCGCGGCGCCGCTGTAGCAACAGTCGAGGATCACGACCTTTCTGAACGCCACGCTTTCTAACACTTCGGTACGGAGGTAGTTGAAAGCCACTGACTCGTAGAGCTTCCGGCCTTGCTCGGAATGCCCCAATGCGAGATAGAGAGAGCCATCGGGCGACCGCATACCGTGGCCAGCGAAGTACACCACAAGCGTGTCCGTCGCCTCACTCGCTGCCTGATGGACGGCATCGAGCACTTCCTTGACGCCGGCAGGATTACGTACCGTCACGCAATGTCCGGCAGGTAGACCCCCGATGTGCGGGGATCTGAAGAGCTCCGCAAGCCTGCCGATATTGTTGTGCACCGCTGGTAAGTCCGGGAAGTTTCGATATTCGTCCGCACCGATCAACACCACACGGGTTCCGCCGGGGCCGGCCAGCCCCATCATCAATTTCCTGACACCGACGGCGTCGACGTCGACGACTGCCCCGAGCCAGTGGCCTCTGGGGCTCCGCCATAGGGCTCGGAAGCCAACAGTTCTGCGACTCGGCGCAGGGTTTCGTCCGACCCGTCGTGCACGGTTACTGTCATACCGTCACGTTCGAAAGTAATGGCCCCAGGCGGCGAAGGGCGAGCTGCTCGCCAGGCGACCACGATGTTCACCAACAAGCTCGCGGCGGCGATACCATTGCTGACGAACATGTTAATGATCTCGCCCGCATTCATGCGGTCAGAAACGTCAGGGGCTTGTGCCAATTCGACCTCCGCGCAACGCCGGAGTTCCCGATCCTGCCGGAGCCAGTAGTACAGATCGTGTGCCGCTGCGTCGTCGCCCTGCGTATCGACCGTGATCTGCATCTCCACGCTGTCTCCCCCTAGCACCTCTGCTGCCCACTACTCATAGCAAGGAGCGGATACGAGCCCGTCCCTCCCGTCACAGCTCTCAACCTAGACAGAAGGATACGCCCCAACTCGCCAGCAGTGGGCCACGTTGGCCCGTACTCCACTCTCGTCAACGGGTGAAGATTCAGCCGTTACCGACACGGCGAGCACGGTACGCCAGGGCATGCAGCGCACCGCGGTTGGGCAGCGACGGACCCGGCGTTGCATGTGGGGCGCGCGGAGCGCGTCTGCTCGTGGTCTTGCCCCTGCCACACCGCCGACCGGTCGCCTGCGGAGGGATAGGCTCTGTGCCATGTCGTACCCGGGAGTCGGTCGCTTCCTGGCGGCCGAGGAGCAGGTGGCCGGGAGGCTTCTTCAGCGCGGGCTCCAGGGAAGCCTGCCAGCGCTGGGCCAGGCGGTAGCTGCCTGGGCGAAGCTAGCCATGGAGCTACAGCCCGGACATCCACGGCGCGCGGCGGCGGTGATCAACTATTGCTGCGCTTTGGTGCGTTCCTTCGAGGTCCAGGGCGGCGAAGAGTCACTCGATGAGGCGATCTACCTGTTGCGCGCGGAGCTGCGGGTACTTGAGCCTGAGCGGCGACTGGAGAAGGCGCGAACACTGGGAACGCTCGGCTGGGCTCTGTTGCGCAAGGCCGAGCACTGCGGCGATCTGGCCCTGGCCGATGAAGCCGTGGCAGCCCGTCGTGGCGCATGCTCGTGCACGGACCGACGGGACGCCGAGTACGCACAGCACCTGACCGATCTTGGGAGTGCTCTGGCTGCCCGGGCCGCGCTGACGGGAAGCGTAGCGGACCTGCGGGAAGCAGTCGGCGTCCACAAGGGCGCCGTACGGCGCACGACGAACGCTGACGAAGAGCGGGCGACGCGCTGGGCCGGGCTGGGAACCGCGAGCGTGAGCCTGTTCGAGTGGACGGGGGACGCGGCAGCACTGGAAGCTGGAGTGGCCTACCACCGCAAGGCATTGGCTGAGGTGTCCTCCAGTGAGCCGCTGTCCATCTTCCGTTCCAACCTGGGCGTCGCCCTGGGCATCTGCTACGACCGCACCGGAGACCTCACCGTCCTCGAGGAAACCATCGCCTGCCACCGCGCGGCGTTGGAAGCAGCTCAGTCGGGGCATTTCGACCGTCCGCGCAGCCTGATGAGCCTGGCCACGGCTCTGCAGACGCGTTTCGAGGCGACCGGAGAGCTGGCGTGGTTGAACGAGGCCATCGACGTCTTCCGGCAGGCCATCGCGACCGTCGACGGCGCCGCGGAGCATCCCCAATATGCGCGGAGCCTGTGCGGGTTGGCAGGGGCTTTGGTGCTGCGGTACCAGCACATCGGGGACTCCGACAGCCTGCACGAGGCGCTGTGGAGGTTCGACGAAGGCATCGCCGCCACCCCGGTCGGTCATCCTAACCGGCCGACCAGGCTCTCCTCCCAATCCGTCGCCCGCTACCACGCCTTCCGGGACAACCCGTCCATGTACGGGCAGATCACCGCCCCGGTACGCGAAGCGATTGCACTGGTCCCCGCCACCCATGGCCAGCGCGGCTTCTACCTGTCGAACCTCGGGGCCTACCTCAACACCCACTACGAGCGCAGCGGCGATGACACGGCACTAGCCGAAGCCCTCATGCTGCACGAGGAAGCCGTCGCAACCACCCCCGCTGGTCATGTCGAGCGCGGCAAGCGGATCGCCAACTGGGCGCTCAGCCTCACCCTCCGGGCCCACCAGACCAAGGACGTGGGCGACGCCGATCGCGCGGTCACCGTGTGTACCGAGGCTCTGGAAGCCCTGCCCTCCCCGAATCCCCAGCGAGCCCAGTGCCTTCAAGTCCTCTCCGAGGCATTGACCCTGCGCGCAGGCCTCACCGGCAACCCAGGTGACCGTGCGGGGGCCCTGGCCGCCTACCAGGAGGCAGCCGACGACGACCAAGCCCCCACACTGATGCGCATCCAGGCCGCGGAGCAACTCGGCTACACCACAGCTGAGTCTGGGGACACCCCCGCTGCGCTGAGAGCCTTCTCCCAGGCGGTCTCGCTCATCGACCAGGCAGCGTGGAGCCGGCTGGATCACGAAGCCCAAGCCGAGATCCTCCAGCGCCTGGCCCACCTCCCACAGGACGCGGCTGCGCTGGCGATCGAGTCCGGCGACCTGGAGCACGCGGTGGAACTCCTCGAAGAAGGCCGAGGAATCCTGCTCGCCCAGACCCTCGACGACGACACCTCCTACCAGCGCATCCACGCCCGCGCGCCCGAGCACGCCGAACGTCTGAGGGAAATCAGCACCGCACTCGCCCGCGTGCCCCAGCCGGTCTCAAGCCAGCCCGACGAACGGGACTACGCGCTCCCGAGCCACCGGTCGCCCATGGATACCCGCACCACCCTTGCCGCGCAGCGCGACGCGCTGGTCGCCCAGCTCAGGCAGATCCCCGGCCTGGAGGACGCCTTCCGCCCGCCACGTTTCGTCGACCTGCAGGACGCAGGCGCACTCGGCCCAGTGGTCATCGTCAACATCAGCTCCTACCGGTGCGACGCGATCGCCATCACCCCACGTGGCCTCGGTCTGATCCCCCTGCCCGGACTAACCCGCGACGACGTCGACGGATACGCCAAGACCCTTCGGGAAGCCGTCAGAACCGCGCAAGCCGCAGCCCAGGCACGCGGCCCGGCGCACGTCATCATCACCAAGACCTTCACGCGGATCTGGGAGACCGTCACCGCACCGATCCTCCGTGCCCTCGCGATCACCTCGCCGGCCGACCCCACAGCTAGCGCTCCGCGCTTGTGGTGGTGCCCGACCGGCTCCGCGGCAGCCCTCCCCCTCCATGCAGCCGGCCATCCGCCGAACGCGGACCACCACGACGGCGCCCTCGACCGTGTCACCTCCTCCTACACCCCGACCCTGCGGGCGCTGCAACACCAGCGCAGCCGCCCCGGAATCGGTGTACTGCCCGATCCGCGCCCGCTGATCGTTGCGATGCCCAGCACCCCCGACCAGCGAGACCTGCCGGGCGCCCAAGCGGAGATCGGCGACCTCACCCGCCGATGCCCCGAGCACCATCTGCTCGCCGAACAGGCCGCCACTATCGATGCCGTCACCGCCGCCATGCAAGACCACGCCTGGACCCACTTCTCCTGCCACGGCGAACGCGCACCGCACACCCACGACGGGGGGCGCCTCCTGCTCCACGACGGCCCGTTGACCGCCCGCCAGATCGCCGCTGCGGACGTCCCAGACGGCGCACTCGCGTTCGTTTCCGCCTGCGCCACCTACAGCTCCACGGGCGACGGCTTCGACGAGTGCCTCAGCGTCGGATCCGCCCTGCAACTCGCCGGCTACCGGCACGTCATCGCCACTCTGTGGCCCGTGTACGACACCAGCACCGTCGACCTAACCCGCGCCGTCTATGACCATCTGCTCGAGACTCGGGGCTCCGGCGGCCTCCGTCTGAAGGACTCGGCCGCAGCCTTGCGTAGCGCCGCACTCGAGGCGCGCCGCAGGACCCCTGACGATCCGACCCGCTGGGCTCCGTACCTACATCTGGGCCCAGAGTAGGAACAACCGCCGTGGCCTCGCAGCAGCCCGTCAGCGGTTAATGGTCACCAGCGCCCCGACCGGCGACGAGACCATTTCGGTCATCAGCACCGCCACCCTCTACGGCGAGGCCATCCGCCCGACCCTGGATTTTCGCCACCCCAGGCACCTGACGCCACGCCAGGAGCGGCTGCACCTCGTGTCGCGAGACGAACTTAGCTGCGGCCGCCTCATCATCCACCGACTCATCCGGCACTTGGGCAGCCTCTGGACCTATCGGCGCGCACCTGATCGATGACAGAAGCGTCAAGTGCGCACGTCTCAGCCAGAATATGCGATCACGGCGAGCAACCAGCGAGCCCATAGCAGTGATCGACAGATCGGACATACGTGCAGGAACAGCGCAAATAGTCACCAGCCCCCGGCGCCTAGTAGCCTCCACCCACGGAGTCGAACCGTGAAAACCGTGAGACGAATGTGAGAGGCAGGCCCCAGAGCACGCCAGAGGCCGCTTCCTCGCGAACGAGAAAACGGCCTCTGACCTGCGACAATGGGGCGAACCCCAGTCGGGACGACAGGATTTGAACCTGCGACCCCTTGACCCCCAGTCAAGGGGTTCAACTACTGTCGACAGCCGAGCTCTCAAGGCCTCAGCTTTTTTGCTGCCCAACCATCCTGGGGAACAAGTGAGTTGGGACTTCTCGACGGAATCGCCGCCACACGTGGAGCTGACAGTTGCTCAATGTTCACTTCGTGCACAAGTGTCCGTTTCGGACCATCGGCACCCATAGGCGCTCATCAGGTGTGGTCCCAAAGTGGTCCCCGGGTCGACCGCCCCGCCACAGCTACTGCCTGTGATCGAGACCTGCAGACCCTTCAGCTTTGGCCCGGGTGCGGTTGAGACGCAGGACGTGGTCGGTGCCGACGAACGGGACGCCGAGGAGTTCGTGGTCCGCGTCCTGGACGCTGCCGATCGCGGCGTGCGAGATGCCCTCGTACCGCTTGCGGCCCTGCCTGCCGGTCAGATGCGGGACGGTTGCTGCCGCGTCGCCGGCGAAGGCCGTCAGGCCCGCCGCTCCGGTGCGCGCGAGGGCGTGCTGGAACCAGGAAGGCCTGGAGCCTACCGCCTGCCCCCGGCTCGTCTTCTCGCCGCTGATCGCGTCCAACGCGGTCACCTATGGCTCGTTCGGGACCGTCCTGGTCATCCAGTCGTGGCTGGTCGGCGTGGGAATCGTCGTCTTCGGCGGCGCACTGGTCGGCCGGCTGCTCCACGAGGAACTCCTCCGCGTGACACGCGCGCCGAAACGACACGACTGAGGCCCGCTCCGCCGGCGGCCGACGGCAGACCGGGCCGCGGCGCGGTCCACCGGTCGCGGTTGATCCGCCCGGCCCATACCGTCGTGTCCGGGGCCAGGGATCGTCGGCACGGAGGTCAGGATGCGGCAGTACCGGTGGGTTCTGGAGACGCAGGACGACGACGGCCGCTGGTCCCGGCAGCGCGGCGCTCCGGTGCAGGATCCACTGGAGTACAACGGGCCGCCCCAGCGGGCGGCCAACCACCTGCGGGAGGTGTTCGTGCGTACGCTCTCCCGGCCCGCGCCCGGCCCCCGAGCGATCAGGATCCGCCTCTGGGAGGGCGCCGGTGTCGCCGGCCCGCCGCACGCCGAGGCCGAGTGGTCCCGCGAGTGACACACGCGGCCCCGCGGCCGGAGCGGGCGGCTGCCGTCCCGCCGGCTACGCGGGTACCGGCCAGGAGGCGGCCCGGCTGCGGGCGACATCCGCCCGTCGGTCCGCCTCGCCGACGGCGTCGGAGGGAGTGACGGCCGACGGCAGGAAGTCGGAACCGGACCTCGGCCGCTGTGCGCCGCCTCGCGTCTCCACGGCGAGGAGACCGCTCGCGGCCATGGTGTTCGCGGGGTCGGCGGCTTCGGCCATCAGCCGGGCGGCATCGACGGCATCCGTCTCCGGCGGGACGATCAGCAGGTTCAGCCGGCGCGGGGCGTACGAGAACACCGCGACCGTGTGCTGGTCCTGCTCGGTGGTGAACCACCCCGCGTGGACGGTGTGCCCGGCGACCGGGATGCGCCGGGGGATGACGGGCCACTGCGCGGGGTTCACGGTGATCCGGGTGATCCGGCCCCACCGCTCGTCGATTTCGGCGGCCAGGACGGGGAGTTCGAGAAGAAGATCACGCGAGCGGGGCCACCAGGCTCCGTCCAGGCGGCCGGGCCGCACGCCACCGGGCGTGAGGGAGAGCCGTGCAGTGGAATCCCGGGCGGTGGGCGTCGTCGCACGATCGAGGGTCGTGGTCATGATCCGGGACCTGTCCCCGGACCCGGGCCGAGAGGCCGGGTCCGGCCTTGCCGTTCGCCGGAGACGACGCCAGTATCCGGTGCCGGCATGCGAAGTGCCTTCGGTGATGCCCAGGCTACTCCGGGTTCGGCCCGGACCCGACAGGGCCGCGGTGGTCGGGTCCGATGCCGGGCTCGCGTCGGCCCGGAGCGGCCGGAGCGGGAGCGGTCCGGGCACGCGGCGCTGCCCGCGTCTGCCCGCGTCTGCCCGCGTCTGCCCGGACCGTTCAGCCGAGCAGGAGTTCCGCGGCCGGGGTGCGGTTCCCGGTCGTCGAGGCGCGGCCATGGCCGAGGTGTCGAGGCCGACCCGGGCGATGCGCCCGAGGTGGGCGCCGAGCGCGGTGACCAGGCCCGGAAGTCGGCGAGGACGTGGTTCGAGCAGGGCCACCGGGCCCCGTCGAGGACGCCCGCCCGCGCCATCGTCGGCTCCAGCTCCAGGCGCGGCAGCAGCGGGACACCGGGCACGGTCCACGACACCCCGTCCTCGTCGACGGCGTCGGCGAACTCGCCGAAGCCCATGTTCGCGATCGACACGTTGTTCTCGATCCCCCGAAGCTCCGCGGCAACGACCCGGATGAAGCGCCCCGGCTCGTCCCGCAGGTCCACGACGGCGACCGGCAGCCCGATCGAGCTCAGCGTCACCGTGTCCGCCAGGACGAGGAACCGGTGCTGGTGGTCGCCCGGCAGCAGATTCCTCGCCTCGGCGCAGGTCATGCCCGCGAAGCGGGGATCGTCGACAAGTTCGACGTGGGGCAGGAACCCGTCCTCGTTCGGGGCCGCCAAGGCCTCACGCGGACGCTCCCGCGACGTGGGTCCGGAGAAGTCGGTACGCACCACCAACGCGCCCTATCAATTGGGCACTTGAGTCATCCCACGACCGTACCGCGAAGCCGGCGAACCATCCCGATCACGGCGCCACCGGTTCCCTGGGGCCCGGCGATGCAGGCGGTGCACGATGCGAGGACGGCACCCATGACAACGATGGCAACGGGCTGGCGCCAAGGCCGCTCCCGCCAGAACCGGAAACGGCCTGCTACCTGCAGTTTTGCAGGTCGGGACGACCGGATTCGAACCTGCGATCCGTTGGCCGTCACCGCGCCTCGTGGGTTGTCCGGAGCAGGATCGCGCCCGTCGTCGCCCGGCAGACCCGGCCCGAGAGCATCACCGGCCTCCGCTCGGGCGAGGGCAGGAGCCTCCGGCCCCTCCCGGGCGCGACACCCTCCTCGGCCCTACGGTGTACGGCGTTCCACGCCGTCGAGCAGCAGGCCGAGCCCCAGCTCGAACCCGCGGTCGTCGAGGCCGGTCGCGCCGCCGCCGCGGGCGAAGGAGCCGTCCAGGGCGTCCGCGAGCGCCGGGTACTGCGGTCGGTACGCGGCCGGTGCGCGGGTGAAGCTGGCGGCGAAGGTCTCCATCGCGGAGCCGAGTACCAGGTAGTCCAGTGCCGCGGCGACCTCCGCCGCGTCCGCGGGGCCGAGGCCGGCCCGGCCGAGGAGGGCGAGCAGCGCGTCGTAGCCGCGCAGCGCGCTGGCCGCTTCGACGCGGCGGCGGGCGAGCAGGGCGACGGCGTTCGGGTGCCGCCGGAAGACCGCGCGGTAGCCGCGCGCGTACGCCGCGAGGCCGGCCCGCCAGTCGGGATCGCCCAGCGGCGCGTGGTCGATCTCGTCGTTGACCAGCTCGGAGACCGTGTCGACCAGTTCGTCCTTGCCCCGGATGTGGTTGTAGAGCGACGCCGCCTTGACCCCGAGCCGCTCCGCCAGTGCTCGCATGGTCAGGCCGTCGGCGCCGTCCTCGTCCACGACCTGGAGCGCGGCGCGCGCGATCCGCTCGCGGGTCAGCACTGCCCTGCTCGGTCGGCCCACCGAAATCCCCTCTTCCGCTCTCCGCGTCCGGGAGCTATCGTGCCAGACCGACAGCAGTTGCTAACAAAGTTAGTTTTATCAGGAGGGCGCAGCCCGTGGCCGAGAACACCCCGGCCGGCGCCGACCATGACCACGGAGGCACCCGCATGACCCGCGCATTCGACGTCGTCGAGACAGGTATCGCCGACCTGCGCGCAGCGTTGGAGAAGGGCGAGACCACCGCGGTCGCCCTGCTCGACGCCTACCTCGCCCGGATCGAGGCCTACGACCGGCCCGGCACCACCACGGCGCTCAACTCACTCGTCGTGATGAATCCGGACGCCCGCGCCGACGCCGAGGCCTCCGACGCCCGCCGCGCCCGCGGCGAGACGCTCGGCCCCCTCGACGGCATCCCCTACACCGCGAAGGACAGCTACCTCGCCAAGGGCCTGACCGCCGCCGCCGGCTCACCCGCGTTCGAGCACCTCGTCGCCCAGCGCGACGCCTTCGCCATCGAGCGGCTGCGCGCCGCCGGTGCCGTGCTCATCGGCCTGACCAACATGCCCCCGATGGCGAACGGCGGCATGCAGCGCGGCGTCTACGGCCGCGCCGAGAGCCCCTACAGCGCCGACTGGCTGACCAGCGCGTACGGCTCCGGCTCGTCGAACGGCTCGGGCACCGCCACGGCGGCCTCGTTCGGCGCGTTCGGCCTCGGCGAGGAGACCTGGTCCTCGGGCCGGGCGCCCGCCTCGTACAACGCCCTGTGCGCCTACACCCCCAGCCGCGGCGTGATCTCGGTGCGCGGCAACTGGCCACTCGTGCCGACGATGGACGTCGTGGTCCCGCACACCCGCACCATGGCCGACCTCCTCGAACTGCTCGACGTCGTCGTCGCCGACGACCCGGACACCCGCGGCGACCTGTGGCGGTCCCAGCCCTGGGTGCGACTCCCCGCACCGTCCCGGGTCCGTCCGGCCTCCTACCCGGCGCTGGCCCCGGCGGACGCGGCGGCGGCGCGCGCGACGCTCGCCGGCAAGCGCGTCGGCGTGCCCGGGATGTACATCAACGCCGACCCCGACGCCGGGACCAACCCCGACGGCGGCATCGGCGGCCAGACCGGGCAGCGGATCGACACCCGCGCCTCGGTCATCGCCCTGTGGCAGGCCGCCCGCCGCGACCTGGAGGCCGCGGGCGCCGAGGTCGTCGAGGTCGACTTCCCCGTGGTGACCAACTACGAGTCCGACCGCCCCGGCGCGCCCTCGCTGCCCACCCGCGGCCTGGTCGGCCGCGACTTCCTCGCCGTCGAGATCGAGGACCTGTCCGCCTGGGCATGGGACGACTTCCTGCGCGCCAACGGCGACCCGCGGCTCGCCACCCTGACCGAGGTCGACGGCGACCGCATCTTCCCCAAGCACCAGGGCGAACTCCCCGACCGCTACGCCGGCTTCGACGACACGATCGGCGACTACCCGCGCTTCGTTCGCGAGCGCCCGTACGCGTCCTTCACCGACATGCCGCACCTCGAAGAGGGCCTGCGCGGCCTGGAGGAGACCCGCAGGATCGACCTGGAGCAGTGGATGGACGGGCTCGGCCTGGACGCCGTGGTCTTCCCCGCCGTCGCCGACGTCGGCCCGGCCGACATGGACGTGAACGAGGCCTCCGCCGACCTCGGCTGGCGCAACGGCGTGTGGGTCGCGAACGGCAATCTCGTCCCGCGCCACCTCGGCATCCCGACCGTGACCGTGCCGATGGGCACCATGACCGACATCGGCATGCCGGTGGGGCTGACCTTCGCGGGCCGCGCCTACGACGACAACCTGCTGCTCCAGCTCGCCGCCGCCTTCGAGACGACCGGGCGCCGCCGCACGGAACCGCCGCGCACCCCGCGCCTTCCGGCCGGCTGACGGACCGCCCGGGAGCCGAGGGTTCGCGGGTTCACGCCCACCCGACCGCGATTTCACAGACCGAAGAGGCCGTTTCCACCAGCAGGTGGAGGCGGCCTCTCCGGCTCTTCGCTCCATCGGCGGGTCGGTTCGGAACCTTGAGCCGAGCCGCAGGTGGTGGTGGCGCCGTCGGCGCCCACCTCCGCACCGACGGACCCGCTTCGAGACCCCCGCCGCGGTCACCAGCCCCGCCCGGCGCCTCGAGGACTTCCAGCACACCGTCCTCGGCGACCTGCTCACGCGCTCGCTGCTGCTCGCCGCCTTCACCGTCGTCGCCGCGCTGCTCGCCTGGCGGATCGGCCGACGGTCACTGCAGCGCCTCGGCCAGGGCACGGCGACAGCCCGGCGGATCAGCGCGGCCCCGCTCACCCTGGCCCGCGGCGAGATCGAAGACCTGACACCGCACCCCGTCGACCTGGCCGAACGCGGCCGCGAACGCCCCCGTCCGGTGTTGCGGCGGGGATGTTCGCGCCGGTGTGCCGGGGGTCAGTACTGGGTGGTGACGGTGACGCCGTTGAACGCGGTCTTGCCGTAGAGGGTGATGTAGCGGTAGCCGGCGGTGGTGTTGGTGACGGTGATGCTCTGAGCGCCGGTGCTCTTGGTGGAGGAGGCGGTGTAGGCGGTGTTCGAGGCCCAGGTGTCGGCGCTGTAGTACAGGTAGGCCGTGCCGGTGCCGCCGGTGGTGGTGACGTTGAGGGTCACGGTGCCGGCGGGCATGTAGATGTACAGCTTGTCCTGCTCGCCCGCGGCGGCGGACCGGTCGGTCCGGAAGCAGTTGCGGTCCATGGCCCGCGAGTCGGCCCCGGTGCAGGCGGTGGGAGCGGCGGGGGCCGCGACCGTGACGGACTTGGCCGCGGTGGCGGTCTTCCCGTTGCTGTCGGTGACGGTCACGGTGACGGTGTAAGTGCCGGGCGTGGCGTACGTCTTCCACGGAGCGGTTTCCGTGGAGGTGGTGCCGTCGCCGAAGTTCCAGGTGCGGGAGGTGATGGTGCCCTTGCCGCCGGTCACCGTGGAGCGGTCGGTCAGCTGCGCGGTCAGGCCGGTGACGGTGCTGTCGAAGGCGGCGGTCGGCGTGCCCGCGCTCAGGCACGTGTCGGTGGCGCAGGTGTCGAGCCAGGTGTTGAAGCCGGCGTCGTAGCGGGTGCCGATGGCGTTGTAGTACGCGTAGCCCTGGGCGTAGTCGCCGGTGCGGAAGTAGTGGAGCATGCCCTGGACGACGCTCGGGTACCGCTCGATCATGTGGCGGGCGGCGAGGTAGCCCCAGTGGTAGACGCGGGTGGAGTCGCTGTTGAGGTAGGTGCTCTGGAGCAGGGTGCTGAGCGGGTAGGTGTGCTTGGGGGCCTGGATCACCGCGTTGGTGTCGGTGACGCCGCGGTAGGTGTAGGAGACGTACTCGGCGACGCCCTCGATCCACCACAGGTCGGGGACGCTGGTCTGCTGGGTGAAGCCGCCCTTGAGGTTGTAACGGGCGTCCAGGACGTGGGCGTACTCGTGGTTGAGGTTCCAGATCCGGGCGGTGAAGCCGTTGTCGGTGGGGTGCCGGTACATGATGGTGACGGGCTGGTTGGCCGGGTCGGTCGGTGTCCCGGTGAGGGTGATGCCGCCGTTGTTGGTGTTGGCGCCGTAGATCGCTCCGGCGTAGGTCTGGTAGTTCGCCTTGTCGGCGAACACGGCGATCTGCACGGACGACTCGTACTGGCCGGGTATGGGGCCGTTGTCGCGGACGAGGTTGTGGAAGAAGGCGTCCTCGCCCTTGAGGTCGGCGCAGACGGCGGCGAGGTCTGCCGGGGTGAGGTCCTGGGCCAGGATGGTCCGGGTGGCATCACAGGTGTGGCGGACCGGCAGCGACGCCGCGATCAGCCGCTTGTTCAGGTCGCAGATGCCGTAGGTGGAGCACTGGTCCGGGTCGAGGTAGTCGGCCATGCTCGCGGTGGAGACCCACAGCGGGGCGGTCGGGCCGGTGATCGACGATCCGTCGAGGAGTGCCTTGACCAGCGGCCGCACCTTGCCCTGGAAGGCCGGGTACTTGACGAAGCGGGTGAGCACGCGGGCGGCGTTGGCGTCCAGGACCGCGTTGTCGGTGCCGAGCAGGGCCCGGTGCTTGAGGGTGAAATCGTTCAGGGTGTCGATGATGCTCGGGTCCGCGGAGACGGCGGCGAGGAAGTCCGGGTTGTTGTCGTGGCCTCGGTCCAGCGGGGTGAAGACGCTGTTGACGAGGGTGACCATGCTCCTGGAGCCGTCGTACGAGCTGTTGTAGCCGTTCAGCACCTGCCTGTAGGTGCTGAGGTAGCGGGCCTGCAGCTTGGCGCTGTCGGTGAGGATGACGACGTCGTTCGCGACCTCGCCGTTCGCGTCGGTGACGTCGGTGAAGTGCGGGCCGGCGACGAACGCGTCGATGCCGCGGGCCACCGCGTCGGTGAGCGACTTGTCGAAGCCCGGGATGCGCTGGGGGTCGTTGGACTGCACGTAGTAGCCGGCGCGCAGGAACAGGACGAGCTGCCACGCGCTCGTCGAGTTGTCCCCGGGGTAGGTGGCGGCGGCGTCCCGGAAGGCGTCGGCGATCGTCGCCATCTGGCTCTGGCGGAACACCGCCGAGGCCTCCGAGCCGGAGGTGTAGAACAGGGAGCCGATGCACTTGGGCGCCGAAGCCTTGACGAAGGAGACGAGCGCGGCACCGGAGCGGGCGCTGAAGTCGGCCGGGGTGCACGACTGGGCGACCGGCGGGGCCGCGGACAGCGCCTGCGGTGAGGCCTTCGCCGAGGCGGTTGCGGAGGAAGCGGACTCGGGCGAGACGGGCAGCCCGAGCGGCGGGAGCTGCTCGGGCGTCAGCCGGCGGCTCTGCGGTGCGCCGTGCTCCGAGGGGTCCGTCGCGGCGGCGCCGGTGGGCGGCAGGAAGCCGGCCGGGGCCCGCTGGGTACGGGAGGCGGCCTCGGCGGTGGGGGTGGCAGCCAGGCTGGGACCGGCGGCCAGGCCGAGGAGAGCCGTGCCCGCCGCGATCGCGGCGAGCAGTCTGGGCATGCGTGAGGGCAGGCGCAACGTCGTTCCTTAGTGGGGGGAAGGCAGACGGGCGCGCAGCAGGCGGGGGAAGGGGGAGGCGGCTGGGGCGCGTCGAACGCATGCTCTCACGGCCCCTGACATGCCATCAATAGGGCGTGACATGTCACATCTCGCAATGGGGCAAGCATGGCGCTTGAGCGGAGCCACCCCGACTCGCCGACGCAGATCACGAAGTGCCTTCTCCGACGGCTGCGGCACCCCGGCGGCCAGTCCGGCCGGGATCTTTCCCCACAGCAGTCCGGTGCCCAGATGCTCGAACGTTCCGAGTGCGAGCACGAAGTCCACCTCGACGCGACAGGGGGCGCCGACGTCGTCACTCGCGCGCTCCGATCTCGCTCCAGTACCGCATCCACCAACTCGGATGGGATGACCTGGGCCAGGTCACCGATATGACCGGGCGAGAACACGCTCCTCGAGTCCGGACAACAGCCCCTCAGTCTCCACGCCCGGAGCCGTCGCTGTCAGTCCGTATGGTTCCGGGTTCCCATGCCCTGCGGCGCGTGGCTACCGTCCGGACCGTCGGAGTTCCGGCGGTCCGGACGGGCCGCCATCACGCGCCTTCAGGAGGTCACGGTGACCGCGAACAACCCCACCCGCAGGAGCATCCTCAAGTCCGCCGGCGGGCTCGGCGCCGCGCTGGCGTTCGGCGGCGCGAGCGTCCTCGCGACTGCCTCTGCCGCTCGCGCGGCCGACGACGGCTTCGGCCTGCACATCTCCGACCGCAACGAGGGCGACGCCCGGATGTGGTACTACCGCTTCCGGACCGCCGAGATCGGCTGGGAGCCGGCCGTCAACGTGCTGCTTCCCGACGACTACCACACCAGCGGCCGCACCTACCCGGTCCTCTACCTGCTGCACGGCGGCCTCCAGGACTTCATCGAGTTCGACCGCCGGGGTGTCCGCGACTGGACCATCGGCAAGCCGCTGATCGTCGTGATGCCCGACGGCGGGCAGGCCGGCTGGTACTCCAACCCGGTCAGCACCAACGTCGGCCCCCGCAACTGGGAGTCCTTCCACATCAACCAGCTGATCCCCTGGGTCGACGCCAACTTCCGCACCTTCGCCGAGCCCGAGGGCCGCGCCGTCTCCGGCTTCTCCATGGGCGGCTTCGGCGCCCTGAAGTACGCCGCCAAGTACTGGGGCCACTTCGCCTCGGTCAGCGCCCACTCCGGCCCGGCCAGCCTGCGCCTCCACAGCGGCGCGCTCGCGCACTGGGCCAACGTCTCCTCCGCCGTGCAGGACCTGGCCGGCGGCAGCATCTACGGCATGCCGCTGTGGGACCAGGCCAGGGTGACCGCCGACAACCCGGTCGAGCGCCTGGAGAGCTACCGCAACAAGCGGATCTTCCTGGTCGCCGGCACCAGCCCCGACCCGACCAACCCCTTCGACACCTTCAACGAGACCGAAGTGCTGGCCGGCCAGCGGGAGTTCCGCGCCCTGCTCGACGGCGCCGGCATCCCCTACGAGGCCCACGAGGAGTCGGGCGGCCACTTCATCCGCCCGGACATGATGCAGCGCGACATCGACGGCATCATCGGCCGCCTGCGCAAGGCGTGAGGGGCACTTCGATGGTCTCCCTCACCTCGTGGTCGACCCGGGCCGCGGCCGCCCTGCTGCTGCCGCTCACCGTGCCGGCCGCTCCCGCCGCGGCCGCTCCCACGCTGGCCGCGCCCGCCCTGGCCGCCGGGTTCGCGGCGGCCTGCCCGGCCCGCGGTCAGATCTCCCAGCACTACTCCCAGGAGCACAACGGCATCGACATCGCCAACGACTACGGCACCCCGATCTACGCGGCCGGCGACGGCAGGGTCGTCCTCTCCGGCACGACGCCCGACTACGGCCAGTGGATCCGCATCCTGCATCCGGACGGGACCATCACCGAGTACGGGCACATGCAGCGGCGGGACGTGTTCGAGGGCGACGACGTGACGGCCGGCCAGCAGATCGCGCTGATGGGCAGCGAGGGCAACTCCACGGGCCCGCACCTGCACCTGCGGGTCTGGGCCGACCCGAACGCGTCCATGCGCACGGACCCGGAGCCCTATCTCGCGGAGCGCGGCGTCACCGTGCCCTGTGTCCCCGGAAGCGGCCCCCGCCCGGCCCCGCTGGTGTATCCGGCGGAGTCCGGCCGGGTGGTCTCGGCCCGGTCCGCGGACGGACGCCTCGAAGTGTTCGCGGCCGGCGCGAACGGCGTCTCGCACGCCTGGCAGACCGCGATCAACGGCGCCTGGTCGGAGTGGGAGGACCTCGGCGGCCCCGCCGGCGCGGAACTCGCCATCGGCCCCAACGCCGACGGCCGACTGGAGGTGTTCGCGATCAACGGCTCCACCCTCCAGCACCGCTACCAGCTCCAGCCCTCCGGCGCCTGGTCCGGCTGGGAGGACTTCGGCACCGGAGGCCACGACATCGCGG